>JAICHC010000133.1 GCA_025922795.1 Candidatus Binatia bacterium
CGCCGAGCGAAATCTGCCGTGTCTTAAATTGGCTGAGCCCGATTCGCTCGCACCCGGCCAACCCGTGGTTATGATCGCCAGCAGTGGACAAAACGGCAGGCGGGTCATGGGTGGCTATGTTTCATCGCTCGAAGGCTACGATGGCCAGTGGGAGTACATGATCGACAAGAGCATCCGCGTGACCGCCTTCAATCCCGGTTTCGGCGGCGGCACGCTGGCCAACTTTCGCGGCGAGTTAGCCGGCGTCGTCTCGCTCAATTTAAATGAAGTGGGCAAATTTTCGCTGGCGATTCCAATCGAGTATTACCGGACTTACGAGCAGGAATTGAAACAGTACGGTCAGGTGCGCAGCCGCCCGCAAAGGCCCTGGCTGGGAATTTACCCGCAGGCGATGGCGGGCCATGTCATCGTCGGCGGGGTTGTGCCCAACGGCCCCGCGGCGAAATCCGGCCTGCAACAAGGCGACATCATTCTGACCGTCGAAAGAAAAGAGATCCGCACGCGCCAGGAACTTTACCAAGAAATGTGGCGCAAACGGCCAGGCGAACGGATTTCTTTGCGAGTTCTGCGGGATGATCAGTCTTTTGATCTGGAAGTGGTCGGCGGCAACCGTGCCGACCGTTACCGTTCCTAGTCGGCGCCTCGGAGTTTTTGGTCTTGCCTTGCCGGTCACCCTGATCGCAAGCGCCGATGTGTACGCTCCCGGTTCATCGTTGATCAGCGCCAGGTCGCTTTCCTGCAAATCCCCCAACTTGACGTTGGCTCCGCCTTTTTCAGCTTTTGTCCTGTCATCCACTTTCTCGCACACTTTACCTTTACGTTCCGTCTGAAAGGTGAGCGTGCGCCGGCCCGCGGCGCTGATCACGCCCTGCACCTCGGCTGCGCTGGCTTGGGCGCGGATTGTTTCCCCGGGCCGCAACCCACGCAAAAGCCCTCAACAGCAACCGCTCGACCGGAGAACAGAGCTTCGAACACGTTGAGAATTGCATGAAAACACCATAGGAGTAGCCGATGCAGAGAGGGTCCGCTAAAATCATCAACGTCACACCCTACCGCGTTATCTATGGAGACACCGATCAAATGGGCGTGGTCTACTACGCGAACTATCTGCGCTGGTTTGAAAAAGGTCGGTCGGAATTCCTTCGCCAGATCGGCCTGCCTTATTCAGTGATCGAACAGAAGGGAGTTCACTTTCCGGTGGTCGAAGTGACCTGCCGCTACGCGCAATCCGCGCGTTATGACGAGGTCGTCCAAATCGAAACCGAGTTGGCAGAGGTGCGGCGGGCGTCGTTATCCTTCGACTACCGAATCCGGCTCGACTCCGAAGATACGATCTTGGCGACCGGAACAACCAAGCACGCGTCGATCGACGCCGCGGGACAGGTCGTTCGCATTCCAAAAATGCTGCTCGACGCGATCAACGCTGCATCGGCTTAATTCGGCGAGCCCTCCGGCTGTTGACTGAGCAGGGAAATCGCGTCGTTGATTTCGCCCAGAACCTGGGCGTCGGTTTCGCGCTCGGAGCGGCGTCGCAATGGCGGCAAAGCCAAGCCGCTGCCGATTTCTCCGAGCGCCCAGGCCGCGTGTCCGCGCACCAGCGCTTCCTCGTCCTCGAGCGCGCCGATCAAGGCGGGAATCGCCTCTGCGCACTTCGAATTGCCGAGGGCAACGGCGACGTTGCGTAAAAAGCCGCGGCGTTTGGCGCGCAAGATCGGGCTGCCTTTGAAGCGCCGGCGAAATTCACCCTGATCGAGAGACAACAGCGGAATCAATTGCGGCGCATACAACCCCGCTCTCGGCCGGAAGGCGGGCTCGGCGCTGGTATCCGCCTTCACGTTGTAAGGGCAAACTTCCTGGCAGATGTCGCAGCCGAAAATATGATTGCCGATCAGCGGTCGCAAATGGCGCGGTATCCAACCCTTGAGCTCAATGGTCAGATACGAAATGCAGCGACGGGCATCGAGAACATAAGGCCCGACAAATGCGCCGGTGGGACAAGCTTTGAGACACAGCTCGCAACGGCCGCAGCGATCGCGAGTCGGCTGATCATAGACCAGCGGCAAATCGAGAAACAATTCACCTAAGAAAAACCACGAGCCTTTTTTCGGCGAGATCAGATGGGTATTTTTTCCGATCCAGCCGAGCCCGGCGACACCCGCCAGATCTCTTTCCAGAACCGGCCCGGAGTCGACAAATGCTCTGCCTTGCACCGGCCCTCGCTGCAATCGTCGGACACAATCGAGCAACGCTTCGAGCTTGCGCTTCATCAGATCGTGATAGTCGTCGCCCCAGGCATAGCGGGAGATCCAGCCTTTAGGCTTTTGCTCGGCATCGCTCCGGTCAAACGAAGTATAATAATTCATTCCGATCGAGACGACCGAGACGGCCCACGGCACCAGGGTTTGCGGGTCCTGGCGCAGCGCCGCGGTCCGTTTCATATAATCCAGCTCGCCGGCCAAGCCATCACGCAGCCAACGGGCGAACGATTCTTGGTGCGGCGGCAGCTTCACCGCGGAAATGCCGACTAGCGCAAATCCGAGTCGTTGAGCTTCTTCCTTGATGCGCAGCGACAACTCGGCAATACTGACACGCTGCTGAGAAAGACTCATAGGCTCATCGCACTCAATTGCCTCGCTGCCGTGGGGACGTTTTTTGGAGTACTGGAGTGGTGGAGTGCTGGACTAATGGCTTGAAAGCCGATACTCCAGTACTCCCGTACTCCAACATTCCTTTGGCTCAGGCGCATGGCAGAGACTTCGGCGCGGATCTCAAACCTGCACCCGCGATCAGCTCAGTGGTAGGACAGCTTGTCGTCCGGATCGGAGCCTTCACTGTCGATCAGCGGCTTACGTCCGGCGAATCCATCCTCGATCCGATGCCAGAAACCCACAGACGGTTCGCCGAGCTGCCAGCAGAGAAAGACGACTTCCGCGCCAAGCATGCACGGGAAATCGATCAGCCCCTGCTCCACGCCCTTGCACGTACAGCCGTGCGAATTGATCTCGTCGACCCAGCCCTGCACCTGGCCGATGAGCTTGGCGATTTCAGCGTCCTGGCGCAACCGGTCCATAAGGTTCGGCGCGTCGGCATCGAGCTGCTCCCTGCGGATCACGGATTCACTGGCGCCTTTCAAACGCCGGATATTTTCCAAAATTTGTTCCACCAGCGGGCGCAGCTTGGGCAACAAATCGTTGGCTTCGTTGACGGTGAAAAGCCGCGGAAAATTAGCCGAGGGATCCATGACGGAAGTCTAACTCTTTGGCGTTGAAGAGTCAGCTTGCGGGGATCAGAGATTCATGCCGTTACGCAGCTCGCGCAACAAAGCGATGTTGTCCGAATGGCCGGTCATACAGGCCGAGATGGCGCCGCGAATCGGCCGCCCGAGCAGATAAAAATCGCCGAGAATGTCTAAGATCTTGTGGCGCGCGAATTCATCGGGAAAGCGCAAGTCGGTGTTGATGATTTTGTCTTCGCCGATAAGGATACAGTTGTTGAGCTTACCGCCGCCCGCCAGTCCCATCGTCTGGAGCTTCTCGATATCGCGCAGAAACCCAAACGTGCGCGCCGGCGCAATCTCATTCTTAAAAAACTCCGGACCGCCGTAGCGGTAGGTATGCTCCTGCTCGCCGACGGGCTCGGGATAGCGCAAGCGATAGTGAACCGAGAACGATTCGGCCGGCGCAATACTGATTGACTCGCCGTTCTTGGACTCGATTTCGTAGCGGCGATCGACCACGATCTCGGCGCAGTCTTCGGCTTGTTCTTCAGTTCCGGCCTCTTCGATGGCTTGACAGAATTCCAGAGCGGAGCCGTCCATGATCGGCACTTCGCCCTGCACTTTCACCAGCAGATTGGTGATGCCATAGCTGTGCAACACGGCCAGAAAATGTTCGACGGTGCCGATCGCGAATCCCTTCGACCGCAAGGACGTGGCGTAGCCGGTGGAACCGACGTAATCGAGATGTGCCGGCAAGGTGACATCGCCGGAGATTCCGGCAAACGCGATACCGCGGTTGAGCGGCAGCGGATGGAGAATCAAACCGGTCTTTACGCCGGAGTGAAGGCCCTGGCCCGAAAGCACCACGCTCTTTTTCAAAGTTTTCTGTTTGATCGTCCGTAGCGCGACGGCATTTTTCCGCGTGACCGCAGGTCGTGCCGCGCGTGATTTTCTGGCGCCGCCCGGCTTCTTGGGCGTGCTCGTTCCCGGCATTTCGCCGAGAGCGCGCTGCACGGTTAACAATAATCCGTCCAAAGAAACCGGCTTTTCGATGAAATCGAAAGCTCCGAATTTAGTCGCGGTCACGGCGGTGTGAATGTTGCCGTGGCCCGAAACCATGACGACGTTGATTTCCGGTTCCTGGCTCTTGATCTCTTTCAGCAACCCGATACCGTCGACCTGCGGCATCCAAATGTCGAGCAAAACCAGTTCGGGCCTTTCTTCTTTGATCATTTCGAGCACGCGGGTGCCGTCGGCCGTATCCACGACCCGATAACCCTCGTCGGCCAGGACTTCGCGTATGGACTCGCGCACGCCGTCTTCATCGTCGACGACCAAAATCGTCTTCTGTAGGGTCACCTCTTGCACCGATCCTCCTGCAAAAAGTTCTATGACTGCGCCGCCTTTTGCGCGAACTCGTCGCTCACGACAGCATTTGCGGAAACCGGAAACTCGATTGTGAAGCGCGAGCCCTTCGGTTCGTTGGGCCAGGCGCGAATATAGCCGCGGTGATCTTCGATAATCTGGCTAACAATGGTCAGTCCCAGGCCCGTGCCGTTTTCTTTAGTCGAAAAATAAGGCTCGAAGATTTTCGTACGAATTTCCGGCGCCAGACCGCAGCCATCGTCGGTGATCTCCAAGGTCACGATGCCGCGGGCCCGATCATAGGCCGTCGCGAGCTTTATTTCGCCTTGGCCGCCGACCGCCGTCACGGCGTTGTCCAGCAGGTTGATGAGCACGCGTTTGATCTGCTCCCGATCGAGCTCCACCGGTGGAATGGCGCCGCCGCGGAAATGAAACTGCACGCCATGGTGTCCTTCTTTGAATAGAAACAGCGCCTCGCGAACAACCTCGTTGAGATCATCCGGCGCTAGCTGCGCCGAAGGCAAGCGCGCAAACTGAGAGAACTCATTGACGAGATTCTTGAGCTCATCGACCTGCCGGATAATCGTGCTCGTGCACTTGTCGAGGATCGCGCCGTCGCTCTCAAGCAACTTGGCGTACCGTTTGCGCAGTCGCTCGGCGGAGAGCTGGATTGGCGTGAGCGGGTTCTTGATTTCATGGGCGATCCGCCGGGCGACCTCACGCCACGCTTCCATCCGCTGCACCTTTTGAATTTGCGTAATGTCCTCGAGAAAGAGCATGACCCCCAGGATCGAGCCGTCGTCATCGCGCAACGTGGCGGCATTGACCATCAACGTGAGCAGCCGATCCCGCAATGAAAGCTTAAGCTCACGCTCGACGCTTTCGCGCTCCATGACGCTGTCGAGAATCCCACCGATCTCCCGGAGGGCTTCGTCACGAAAAACTTCCTGATAATTCTTGCCCACGGCTCGTTCTGCCGCGACGCCGAGAATCTGTTCGGCGGCCTTGTTCCAGGTGGTGATCTTGCCGGCCGGATCCACCGACACCACGCCCGCCGCGATATTGGCGAGCAAAGTTTCGACCACCGTCCCGCGCCGCTCGAGCTCCAGCTTGATTTGCTTCAGATCGCCGGTCATCTGATTGAACGATTGCATCAACACGCCGATTTCATCATCACGGCCACCCTCGATGCGATAGTCCCAGTTTCCCTGCGCGACCTCGTGCGTGCCCTCCGCGAGTTTTTGGATCGGCACAGTTATGCCTCGAGAAAGATAAATACCGCACCAGGTCGCCGCAAAGATGATCACCAGCGTGATCAAGAGCATCGTCAGCAGATAACTATTCTTAACCGGTGTCTTAAGAAACGTCAGATATTTGTATTGCTCGTAGGACTGCGAGATCTGCACCGCCCGTTTGGAAATGCTTTTCGGCACATAGTAGTCGACCACGACCACGCCGCGAATACGTTTATCGCTGTCGTAAAGCGGCACGCCGCCGCGAATGACATCGCCGTCGCCGAACACCTCCGTGCGCGTGACCTCGAGCCCGCGCAAGGCGCGTTGGAGAAACTCCTCGTCCGGCTTGATCAGGCCGCCGGTCGGCACTTGCTGGTTGTGGGCGACCATAAACGGCTCGCCGTCGGGCGAAAAAATCTCCACCTTGCCCAGGTTGTATTCGCGCTGCTTGGCTTGCACGAAATCCTTGAGCGCGGGGCCCTTTTGGGAATCGACCAAACCTGCGGCGGTAACTCGCTGGCTCAGCTGGCGCGCGTAAAAAATCGCGTTGTTGGCGGAATTCTGATAATAGGTCTGGCCGATTTCGAGTGAGCCTTGCAGCGCGCTGTCGACTTTGGAATCGAACCAGCGGTCAAACGATCTTGTCAGCAATCCGCCGGCGATGATGAACAGTAAGACGCTCGGCACCAGCGATAACGAGACGAAAGCGAGCACCAAGCGCACCTGAAGGCGTGAACCGAGAATGCGCCGCCGGCGCTCGACCACCAGCTTGACCAAGTTTCGGACCACCAGAAAGACCAGCAGACCGAGCAGGATAATCACCAGGTTGATCAGCAGAAAAAACACGACGTTGCTGCCCGTCGACGACTCGGGCGAGACGTCGGGCAGCTGGACTTCGAGATAGATCAGGGCCGCGACCATCAGCGCTGTGATCAGGATGACGATCGCCTCGCGCTTGCGCCGCTTGGTTTCCTCGCGCCTGAGCGATTCCTGGACGTACCGGGCGGGATTAGCGGATTTCATCGGCTATGCCGGCCTAAAGGGCGCTTCGCTCGGTGAGCAAGGATAGGGCATGGTGCAAGTTTTTAAGCGTCTCAACCGATTGTCTCCGACCGACCCATGACATAAACGGTAGTTGCCAGCTACTCGAAATTTAAAGGAAAGTTTACCTTCTAAAAAAGTAAAGGACAAGTGAAACAATGACGCTTATGAGAATGCATGTGGTGATCGGAAAGTAGAAGGTGAAGCGTCCCCGCTGGATCGTGATATCGCCGGGAAGGTGACCGATCCAAGGAAGTTTACCGGCCAGGGAAAGGACCAGCCCGAGAACCAACAGAAGCAGGCCAAAAAAGATCAGCGTCCTGCCGAGGTCCGGCATCGTGCAACTCCCTTTGC
>JAICHC010000134.1 GCA_025922795.1 Candidatus Binatia bacterium
CTAGATGCACGAGCGAATACTATTTGCACCGGGATTCAAAACAAATTAAAAACCGATTAACGTCGACCTAGGGAACATGAGTTACTAAGGAGTTCGTTAGTTAGTAAACCTACTGGGACCGAAGGGGCGAGTCGTGGAAAGCCCAGGCACCAGGACTCAAAGGACGCTTTCGCACCCACGCCCAAAATTAAGCACTCGAGGCGTTGAGTGGGTGGTGGCCGATGACCTACAGACGCTTTGCCTGGGCTTGGAACGAGTCGTCCCTTCGTGTCCAACCAACCCTGTTGTCTAGATACTTGTGAACTCCTTAATCGTTAGGCCGGACCCATGAGCGATAAATCAGAGGCGATGCAGCGGGTAGCGCGCTACGAGCGGGCATCATGGTTCCCGCGTCGCTCGATGGCGATGCCGTCATGGACAATGGTCATCCTGCTCATCCTCGTCGCCTTCCTCGTGCTGACGCCGTTGTCCCTGATGATCCTCAACAGTTTTCAAACCGCTCGTCCCGGACAGCCGATTGTCTGGGGCTTGGACGGGTGGGTCAAGGCATTCAGCACGCCCGGGATCGTAAAGGCGATGACCAACACCTTTACCCTGGCGATCACCCGGCAAGCGATCGCGCTGCTGATCGGCGCCTTTTTCGCCTGGCTCATCGCGCGCACCGATATTCCGATGAAGGGGACATTGGAATTCTTTTTCTGGTTATCATTTTTTCTGCCGTCGTTGCCGGAAACCATGGGCTGGATCCTGTTGCTCGATCCCAAGTACGGCCTACTCAACCAGGCTCTTATGGGCCTCGGCTTCAGCCAGCCGTTGTTCAACATTTATTCGTTTTGGGGAATCGTTTGGGCGCACATGGGCGGCAGCGTTAGCATCAAGGTCATGCTTTTGGCGCCGGCGTTCCGCAATCTCGATGCCGCTTTCGAAGAGGCTTCAAAAATATCCGGCGCCAGCGGCTGGCACACTTTTTTTCATATCGTGATTCCAGTGATGATGCCGGCGATCTTGGTGACCACGATTCTCGGCGTCATTCGCGGGCTGGAAGCTTTCGAGATCGAGCTGCTGCTTGGCACACCCATCGGGTTCCAGGTTTACTCGACGAAAATCCACGAGCTAGTGACGTGGGAGCCACCCCAGTTTGCCCCGGCGATGGCGCTCAGCACGGTTTTTCTCGGCGTTCTATTGCTGATGGTGGCGTTGCAGCGGCGCTACATCTCCCAGCGCAATTATGAGACGGTGACGGGTCGCGGTTTCAGCGTGCGACCTAGCCCCCTGGGGCGCTGGCGCTATCCGGCCTTCGCATTGGTTTTGTTTTTCGCCGTGATTGTGACGATCGTGCCGACAGTGCTGCTGCTGATCGGTACGTTCATGAAACTGTTCGGCTTCTTCAATATCGCCGAGCCGTGGACGCTTGATAACTGGCGCGCCACGCTCGACGACTCGGTACTGCTGCGCTCATTGTGGAACACGGTGCTGATCGGGGTCGGCTCGGGCCTGATCGGAGTTCTGTTTTTTGCGTTGATCGCCTACATGATCGTCAAAACCAAGCATGCCGGCCGCTGGCTGCTCGACTTTCTCTCATGGCTACCGTGGTCGATCCCCGGAATACTTCTCGGCATGGCGCTCTTGTGGACCTTTCTCCAGACGAAAATTTTTCTGCCGATCTACGGCACGATCTATCTTTTGATGATCGCGATGGTGATCAAGAGCATGCCGTTCGGCACTCAGGTGATCAAGAGTGTCTTGATCCAGCTCGGCAGCGATCTCGAGGAAGCGTCAAAGGTCTGCGGCGGGACATGGTTTCAGACCTTCAGAAGGGTAATCGTTCCGTTGACCATGCCGGCGTTGATCACGGTAGGACTGATCGGATTTATCTCTGCCGCCCGCGATATCAGCACGGTGGTATTGCTCGGTTCGGGCAGCTCGCGCACGTTGTCACTACTGATGTTGGATTTCGCCGCGGGCGCTGAATTCGAAAAAGCCACCGTTGTCGCGGTGATGATCGTCGGTTTGGTGGTCGGCGCAGCGCTGATCGCGCGCACTCTGGGCGGACAACTCGGGGTGCGCGAATAATGTGATGATCACGCTGGCGCGTTTTGCGATCGGCCGCGACGACGGTTTTATTGTCCGATTGCCATTAGATTCAAGACTATTTCAGATAAAAATAATGATAAACTTTAGTTATTTTTCGTTGCTTCGCGGTCAAGATCTTCACGAGTACCCTGATCTGTACCGAAGTCTTCGAGATGTAATCGCGTATTTCACGTTATTTCCGAGGCGCAAACGGGGATCTTCCCGACGATCAACGTACTCAACAGAATCACTGCTGATTTCTCGTCGGGTTTCTCAGGCGAGTGACTTCTTCGTGCTACGGATATTAAACTCAATTCTGAGCCTTCCTTCGTGCAGGCCGCGAAAAAGTTGACAAACGATAAGCCAGCGAATAGGATCGCCGATCATGAGCAGGCGCCTGATCGGTGTTGGTTTGTGTCTCTTGTTGTTCGCCGTATCAACGCTCGACATTTATAGCCGAGCGGCGCAAAAAAACATTACGTTTAAGTTGGATCTCGAGACGTCTTATTTTTCACTCGACTCTCTGGATGATTTCAGCGACAGCACTCGCCCCAGCCGGACCATCAATTGGTCGGCGCGCGAGAAAGCCACGACCAAACTGATCTTGGGCGCCAAGGTTCGCCGGATCAGTTTTACGCCGCCGGCGTTCGTCCTCTATGAGCGCCCCGGCCAATTTCGACCCATCAGTCAGGATATTTTCCGTTTTCAGGAAGTGTTTCGGATTTAGCAGATCTCCCGTCGGTTCTTTTCTTTGGGGCCGTGGGTCGTCGTAACGATTTACGCGGTTCCCGTTCATTCTACGAGCGACTGTCGGCCGTAATGTTCCCGAAGGAGCATGCGGCAGTAAACATGAAGACCGCGACAGTTTGCCCAAATTCGGAGCTTTTCGGAGAGGCGATATATGGACAATTCCGGAAAATTATTCGAAGGCGACGCTCTCGCCACGGATCAGTATCTTGAAATTTTCACCCGAACCAACAACCTTGAACCCGAACAGGAGTTGATGCTGGCGATTCTCGCCGACGCAATCGAATGTATCTTGAAATACTGCGATGAACCGATTCCGATGCGCGCCAAGCTTTTCAACGAGGCGCAGGAATGGCTCTTTGATCACGAGCATGAGAAAGACCCGTTTTCGTTCCTGAACGTTTGTGAGATTCTCAATTTCGACCCGAGCTATCTGCGCCGCGGCATCAACGCGAAGATTCAAGCGAGGTTGGCGCAACTAACCCAAGAGTCAAAGGGCAAAACGGAGCGGCTGAAACGAGTGGGGGGGCGAGTGAAATTGCGCTCCCACTCGGGCCATCGGTCGCGAGCAGGACTGTGAAACACCTGAACGTTTCAGCTATGGCGCTTTAAAGCAGAGAGGCGGTGCGAGTAGATTTCACGCCAGCTCCGCTTTCCACTTCTCGGTAATCTTCTGCTTCAGCTCGGGGCTGAGCGCATTGACCGGCGGGAAACGATCACGCCAGGCGTAGGGCCGGCAGGCGTTGAGAATCGCTCGGCTGTTAATGAAGTTTCCGGCATTGCGCTGATCGGGGTGCATCGCCGGATCGAGGGGCGTGCTCCAGCAGCCGTCGATGATGCTGATAGCGGTCTTGGGATCGCAGCGCGTAGACACCGCCCAGATGACATCTTTCATATCCGACGGATCGATGTCGTCGTCGACAACAATGACGAAGCGTCCGTGGTAATTGCCGGCGCGCGAGCCGAGCGCGGCAATGCCGGCCTGCTGGGCATGGCCGTGGTAGCGCTGTTTCAACGACACGATGATGAACGGAGCGCCGCCGGCTGCCGCGGAGCTGCCGATGGAACACCAGACGCCCTTGATGTCGGGGACGTCCGCCTTTTCCAAGTAATTCCAGATTGCCGCGGCGCCGATGGGCACGCCAAATGTAACGAACGGCGGCTTCAGTGGAGGCGCGCCGCAGAGAATCGGATCGTTGCGGTAGTACAGCTTCTTCACTCGAATGACCGGCTCGTTGGCCGCGCCATGCGCATAGTATCCCGGCCATTCGCCGAATGGACCCTCCATGTGGATTTGCTCCGTCGGCGGGGGCACTTCGCCTTCAATGGCGATTTCCGCGGTCGCGGGAATGGGTAATCCGGTCAGCTCGCCGTGGATCACGTCGATCGGGGCGCCGCGAAGGCCGCCGCAATAATCGAACTCCGACATACCATAGGGAATCGACTGCCCGGCGACTAAGAAGAGTAGCGGATCTTGTCCGAACGTGACCGCGACCGGGCAGCTCTTGCCTTTCTCCCAATATTTCTCGCGCATGATGCGTGCGTGGTGGCCAGGTGAGACGTAGAGCCCGAGGGTCGATTGGTCGTGCACCTGAACGCGATAGATCCCGACGTTGACCCAGCCGCCTTCTTCCGGCTCGCCGGTGATGACGCAGTCCGCCGTACCGATGTAGCGCCCGCCGTCCAATTCATGCCAGTGCGGTGTGGGAAAGGCCGTCATGTCGATATCGGTGCCCGATTTTACGTTTTCCAGAATCGGCCCACTCGATACCACACGCGGCGGAATCGGCTTGACGCCTTTGAGGAGTTCCTTCCATTTGGCGATAAGCTCGATCGCCTTGGCATCCGGCGGCATACCCACCGTTAGGCTCGATCGAGCCGGCGTGTTGATGAGGTTCGACGCCACACGAAAGCCTGCAGGATAGCCGGGAATGCGATCGAATAAGACCAGAGGCGAAGGGTCCTTAAAGCCAAACAGTTCCGTGAGCGCGCCGATCTCAAGGTTCCAATCGGCGCCATGGATTTCTTTGACCTGTCCAAGGCGCCGCACTGCTTCGATAAATTCCCGTAGATCATTGAACGGCATGGCAATACGATCCCTATTTGCTGATCGCACTACGAAGCGCCTAGCGCCTTACCGCGCTGGGATCTCCGTGGTCAAAATCCGGATCTTAGAAATGCTTCAATTCCTTGGCATGACGGTAAATACCGTCGTGGAACATGGCGACGCAGTCGGCGTTGGTCAGACAGCAATACTCCGGTCCCCAACCCGGCCGGTACCACGTGTTGCCATCCCGCAGCAGGCGCTCGAAAATCTGCCGTGCCACTTCGCCATGAGCCATAAGGCCGTCCAAGTGCTCGTGCAGGTCGGCCTCTTCATGGACTTGAAAGTAGTGCAGGTCGGCGTCCTTGAACTTGTACTTACTCAACAACGCCTCACGCCAGCGTTTCGACCAGTGGCCGAACATCTCTTCATTCAAGGAGCGAGCCCACCACTCGATCATACTGCCTTCATAGACCAGACCGCGGGCAAATTCGGTCAACGCGCGGCACTCGGCGAAAACTTCGCAGTTGATCATCGCGTCGATACCGACGCCGAACTGTTCGCCTTGCTTGATCAGAACTTGAATGTGGCCTGGAATGCTCGGGTTGACCAGTTCGTCGCTGATTTTGCCGACGTAAGGCGCGAGCAGATCGCGGTGGCGAGCGAAGATGCCCTGATGGCGCTGATAGATAATCAGGTGGAAGTTATTGATCTCGACCGGATAACTGTACCAGTTGCGCCAGAACAATTTGATCGTCTCAAACGGCAAGGTGCCGGCCTCGAGAGCTTGCATGAATTCGCCCGCGAATATTTTTTCTTTCCAGCGCGCATACATGCGATGTTTCAATTCGTCGGTAAAAGCTTTCGCCTCGGTCGGCGAAAGCTTTTTGCCGATTTCCAAGGCCAGAGGTTTATGCTCCGTTCCCATGGCGTGTCGATCTCGCGCTTTACAGGCTGTAACCGGCGGTAACCAGGCCTTCTTTGAGGTCCGCCTTGTCTTTGTCTGTGAACGGCGGCGTTTCCCAGCGCGGGAAGCGTTCGACGGGCAAGCCGCGCAGTTTCATCAGCTCGCAGAAAACGCCGCGTCCGTGGGTGCGCAAGTATCTGCCGACGATCTGCATCAGGAGGGTCAGCAGATCATGCTCTTTCTGCGCGGCCCTTAAATCGCCGGCTTTCAGCGCTTCATACATCTTTACGCAGGTCTCGGGGAAGGGCGTCGAAGGCGGATGGATCGCGCCGCGCACGCCGACCGAATAGCCGGTGTACAGCGAAAAAATTCCCCCGGGAAAGACACCGACCGACTTTGGCAGTTGGTAGACATACCCCAACAGCTTGTCATAGGCGATGAACGAGACTTTGATTCCGGCAAGAGGGTTCGGCGCGATCGCTTCGATGATTTTGTTGGCCTTCGCCGGGGTGATTTCGACCCAGGTGGTTTCCGTGTTGTCATAGATGAACATGGGCGTGCCGGGCACGGACTCCGCGATCGCTTTGTAATGAGCGTACACCTCCCAATCATCGTGCGGATAATAGTAGGGCGGCACCACGCCGACCGCATCGACCCCCAGAGCCACGGCATGTTTGGCCAGTTCGATGGACGAAAGTGTGTTGGCCGTGCCGATGTGCATCACGACGGGCACCCGCCCGCGCACTCGCTTGACGATCTGCTCGGCGACTTTCTTGCGTTCGTCGATTTCCATGACCATGCCTTGCCCATGGGTGCCCAAGGGAAAAAATCCATGCACGCCGGAGTCAAGATAGAAATCGATGATCGTGTCCGTCCCGGCATGATCGATAGCTCCGTCGTGCTTGAACGCTACCGGCATGGGCATCAAAATACCTTCGATTTTTTTGTCGCTTGGCATAAGGGCTCCTTTCGGAATGCGAGTTGACTCCAATGGCTCGTATCCATATCGCAACCTCGCCGATAATTCCACCCCGGTATCGTTCTGGAAAAAAAAGTGATAAGCGTGCATCTATATTGGAGGTAAAGAAATGGCAGGAAAAAATCCCGTAGTATTGATGACCACGAACAAGGGCAACATTCGCGTCGAGCTCGATGCCGAGAAGGCGCCGATTACGACGAAAAATTTTCTCGACTACGTGAGCCAAGGCCATTACGACGGTCTGATTTTTCATCGTGTTATTCCAGGCTTCATGATCCAAGGCGGCGGCATGGATGCGCAGATGAAAGAAAAGAAGAATAGTGCGCCGATCAAGAACGAAGCTGCCAATGGGTTGAAAAATAACCTCGGAACCATTGCGATGGCGCGCACCAATGTGGTCGACAGCGCGACCTCGCAGTTTTTCATCAACGTAAAGAACAACGACTTTCTCAACCACA
>JAICHC010000135.1 GCA_025922795.1 Candidatus Binatia bacterium
GATCCAAGTGGCAACCCCGCTGACGATCTTGGGATCCGTGGAGCCGAAGGCCCAGTCTAAGTCCTCCCGCCGATAATCGCCGAAGACGCGAATCGTCTTCAAAGCGATTATCCATCCGGCGTGCAAGCCGATCGAAAGATATAAGTTTCCCGTCCGCACCAACGCGAAGCTAAGCACGACGCCGACCAAAAAAAGGCCGATCAGTCCGGGTAAGAACGTCGCCGGCTCGAAAAACGGTTGGAAGGTCGTAAGCAAGTGGCGGAAACCGGCCAGGAGATCCAGCCGATCGAGAAAATAATCCTCGCCCGGTTTCACGAAGTGGAGCGCCGAGTAAAAAAGATTGGCGAGTCCGTAGGCGCGCAGTGGGTGGCTGCGCTCGAGCAAGCCAAGGAACAGCACGCCTCGGAAGAAAACTTCTTCCATAGAGCCGACGAACACGCCGGTGGCGAGCGCGCTCGCGATGCGCGAGAGCGACTGCGTTAATGAGAGGCGAAAGAACGGCGTGTACACGTCGGCGGCCGCCATCAGTGCGAGCAACAATGCCATTGACCCGAGCGCCAGGACGCAGCCCGTCAGAAAACTTCGCCACGCTGTAGAGGCTTTGACCGCGAGCAGCGACTTGACATCAGTCGGCACTAAATGACGGCGCGCGACGATAAAGAGCGTAATCCCAGCGACCATGAAGCCGCGGTTGAATACCCGCGAGAAGGGAACGCGCTCGTCCAACAAGTCCGGCCAGCGCGTAGCGACCCAATCGGCACCGACCGCCATCAAGGGACTGATGACGCAGGTCAGTGCCAGCGCAAGCAGGAGAAAAATCAACAGGCGATGATGAATTTTTAACGATTTCATGAGTAAACTTGAATATGGAGTAGGCTTCGGACGATGGCAAGCAGCGGCGAGAAAAAACTGTCGGGGAAAGTTGCGCTGATCACCGGTGGCAGCCGCGGCATCGGTAGAGCGGTCGCGGCGGCGTACGCGCGCGAGAGCGCGGCGGTTTTCATCTGTGGGCGGAATCAAGCAGCCGTTACCGCGGCGGTGCATGAGCTTCGCCAAGCCGGCGGAGAAGCCGACGGTGCTGCCGGTGACGTCGGTTTGCCGAGCCACGCGCAACGGCTCGTCGATGCGGCGATGGCCCGTTTCGGCAAAGTTGATGTGCTGGTGAATAACGCAAGCGTTCTCGGCCCGCGCGAATCGATCGCGGATTATCCAATCGTCGCATGGGGGGAAGTCTTGCGTATCAACCTGACGGGCATTTTCCTGCTGACTCGGATCGTCTTGCCCATCATGGCTGCGCGTCGAGCCGGCTCGATCATCAATGTGACTTCGGGAGTCGGCCGCCGGGGCAAAGCGCTATGGGGTGCCTACGCGGTGTCGAAGGCGGGTGTCGAAAATTTCACTCAGGTGTTGGCCGAAGAAGTACAGGAGCTGCAAATACGAGTCAACGCGGTAAATCCCGCGGCAACCAGAACGACCATGAGGGCCGCGGCGTACCCCGACGAAGACCCAATGACCCTGCCAGCGCCGGAAGAGATCGTGCCGGTTTTTCTCTATCTGGCATCGGACGATTCGGCAGCCATCACCGGCCAGTCGTTGGACGCGCGCGAATGGACCGAACGCAAAGATTGACGGCTAACTGCCATTCGGTTACAAAGGCTGAAATCGTCGCGTGAGTGCGAATCTGTTTTGCAATTAACGGCGCCCTCACGCAGCATGATTGATGTGCGAATGGTCGTGACAACAGCAAATTAACCGGCAAATCCGAATCCGGATAGTCAGAGGTGCGAGATGAATCTATCGATAGGCGAGCGTTTTCCCGATTTTGAACTGCCCGATCAGGACGGCCAGCCGGCCAAGCTGTCGGAAACGGTCGGAAAGTTTCCGTTCATTCTTTCTTTCTACCGTGGCTACTGGTGAGGGAAATGCCAGGTGCAGTTGCGCCATTACGTTGAACTTCAACAAGAACTAGCGATCAATTATTGCAAATTGGCGGTGGTGAGCGTTGATACTCCGACGGTCAACGACGCCTTCAGGACCGGACTCGGCGCCAATTTTACTTTCCTCAGCGATCACGAACGGAAAGTCGTTAAAATGCTCGATATGACGGAAACCTCGAAAAGCCGGGGAGTCACCGCCATGCCGTACACGTTCTCTCTTTTGCCGGATTTAACGATTCACAATCTTTATTGCGGTTATTGGTTTCTCGGCCGGCCGACATTGGATGAGCTGAGGATGGACTTACGCGCCATGCTGAAGAAAGTCCGTCCGGATTTCGCCGGCCCGGTCGATTGAAGCCAACGGTGATACGGCGATGCCCCGTCGACCGCCGCCGACGCGAGTCCACACGCTTGCAAGCAACCCAGAGAATCGGTAGTATTTTTCAATGATTTCGCCTGAAGAAATAAAGAAAACTGTGACAAAGGCATTGCCCGTGACGGTGATTGAAACGCAGGATTTGACCGGCGGCGGTGATCACTGGCAGCTCATCATTGTGTCGCCCGCCTTCGAGGGCAAGGGCTTGATTGAGCAACATCGCATGGTGAACGAGGCGTTGAAGGAACCGATGGGAGATCAGCGCATCCATGCGCTGTCGCTCAAGACCTATAGTCCCGCGCAATGGGAAAAACTGGGCTCGTGAAGGTTAGCAGAAGGAGATTGTTATGGCCGAAGATATCAAAGATCGAATCGACGAGAAAGTTAAGAATAATAAAATCGTGCTTTACATGAAGGGGACGCCGGACTTTCCCCAGTGCGGTTTTTCCGCGCACACCGTGGAAATTCTCAAATCCTACGGTTTCCCGTTTGCTACCGAGGATGTCCTTGCCGATCCGGCGGTCAGAGACGGGATCAAGCGTTACTCGAACTGGCCGACGATTCCCCAGGTGTACATCGACGGCAAGTTCGTCGGCGGCTGCGATATCTTGCACGAGCTGCACGAGCGCGGCGAGCTCGAGCCGATGTTAAAATCAGCTTTCGGCAAATAAGCACAGTGCCTCCAGGCAACATTCGGCGGCGTCGTTCGTCTAAGCGACACTGGAGGCCAAGGACCATGAAAAACCGCTGCGCCATTGTCTGCCTAGTCTTTGCGATGATTTTTTCGAGTTCCTGTACCCTGCTCGGACGATTCGATCCGGCTTACGCCAGCTTTGATCGCGGTTTGGCGCTCTTCAATCAGGGCCATTTTGCCGAATCGGTTCCTTACTTCGAGCGCGCGACCCGAGAAAATCCGGAGTTCGGTGAAGCCTATTTTTATCTCGGGCGTGCCTACGTAAGCCAAAGCAAGTGGCGCGCGGCGATTGCGCCTTTGCGCACCGCTTTCCGGCTTGCGCCGCAAGATGCGCAGCAAGAAATCGTTAATCTGATACTGGACGCCACTTTCGCGGCGGCGCTGAACGACTTGAACCTAGGCGGAGAACGGCCCCGGCCTGAACCGACCAAAGAGTTTCTTTAATTGGGATTTTTCGCGCGGCGCAAAACGCGCCAGCGCCAGCAACAAACTGGCGTGATCTCCGCCAGCATTTCCGAAGATAACCTTGAGGGGTAACTCGATGCTCAGACTACTGGCGGCTATGACCTTGGTGCTAACGGTCGCTGTGCCCGCAGGCGCGCAATTCGACGATATCCTCAAAGGGTTGGGAAAAATGTCTGGGGGTGGCGGTCTCAGCGATGCAAAAATCGGCTCGGGACTGCAGGAGGCTTTGAAAGTCGGCACCGAGAACGCCGTCCTGCAAACCGGTACAACCGACGGCTTCTTGAGGAACCAAGCGATCAAGATCTTGATGCCGCGGCCACTTCAGTCGATTGAACAGCCGCTCCGCCTGGTCGGCTACGGCCCGCAAATCGATGAATTCATCGTCAGCATGAATCGCGCGGCCGAAAAGGCTGCTCCCTTCGCCAAGGAGATTTTTTGGGACGCGATCGGCCAGATGAGTTTTGACGATGCTCGCAAGATTTTAAACGGCAACGATACTGCGGCAACGGATTATTTCAAGGCGAAGACTTCCAAAAAGTTGCACAGCGCTTTTCGGCCGCAAGTTGAAACCGTCATGGCCGATGTGGGCGTGACGCGGCAGTACAACGATTTGATCGGTCGCTATAAGAGCGTGCCCTTCGCGAAAAGTATAGCTTTCGATATCGATCAATATGTGACCGAAAAGACAACGGACGGGATCTTCTATGTGGTTGCACAAGAGGAAAAAAAGATCCGCACGAATCCCGCTGCCCGCGCAACGGATCTTCTGAAAGAGGTATTCGGTAGCCGCAGATAGCGCCCGCTGCCGATTCGTGAAAGTATTTACCTGCCGATTGCGGCATTTCGGCATAAAACGGCAAAAAGCAGATCGTTCGCTCGCGCGCTCAGCACAGCGCCTCGCCGTTTTTCCAGCGGCGTCAATTGGCCAGTGACGCCATCAGCTGACCGAAGCCTTTCACTTCCTGTTTCACTTTAGCCATCTTCAAGGCGTGCCAGATATAGGCTTGGCAACTCGTCACCACGGGCTTGCCGATTTCCCGCTCCAATAGGTCAACGTCCGTAATCGTCGGCCAGCGCGGACACGGGACGAATACGCCGTCCGCGTCCGGTGCCTGCTCGTAAAGGCGCTTGGCGATTTTATAAGCCGAATGCACATCCATGTCGGTGAGGTCGGCGTTTTTTCTCACACCATATCCTTGAATTTTCAGCACCTTGAAGTCAGAAGCTTCGAGAAATGCTTTCATCCGCTCGTTGAGCGTGTCTTCGTGCGGCGTGGCAACCACAAGCTTTTTGAGACCGAGCGAGTTGAGCGCCTCGACTTCACCAGTGATGCCGGGTGAAACCGGCACGCCAAACCTCGCGGTGAGTTTTTTCCCCATTTCGATGTCGCTGCCATGGCCAAGCTTTGTAAAGAGTGGCGAGCCGCCGATAATGATTGAGTCGCACTTATTCTCGACGAGGTCGGCCGCCGCTTCTTCGATGCGCTCTAGTTGCCGTTCGAAGTCGGCGTCGACTAACTGCCGGATCGTTCCGGTGCTGTTGAGGATCATAAAACCCTCGGGCAGCATCTGATAAAATTCATAAACCAGAGTGTCGCCGCGCGATGGGGCGACGTGACCAATCTTAGCGCGCCAGCCGTACATCTTTTAACCTCCGAGTTTCGCTTCCGTTCAACCGCTTCGCTCTGTTCAAAAGTTCAAGGTCAGATCCCAAAGCGTTGAACTTTGGAACTGTTGAACCTTTGAACGCCTTTTCCTACCAATTGAGCCAGGCGCCGTTGACATGGACGGTTTGGCCGGTGATGTATTGGTTCTCATCGGCAACGAGAAATAGCACGGCCGCGGCGATTTCTTCCGGCGTGCCGGCGCGGCCCATTGGGACTTGCGCGACGGCGGCGGCCCAGGCTTCATCGGAATAGCGGTTCCGAACTCTCGGTGTGGTGACGCGCCCCGGCGCCACGGCGTTGACGTTGATGCCGTCTTTCACAACTTCCAACCCGAGCGATTTCGTGAATGCCGCGACGCCGGCCTTGGCCGCCGCATAGCTCGACCGCGTCGAGTTCCCGGTAAACCCGTAAATCGACGAGATGTTGACGATCTTACCGTATTTTTGTTTGAGCATCGCGGGCAAGGTGGCCTGCGAGCAGAGAAATACCGATTTTAAATTCATGTCGACAACGCGATCCCATTGCGCTGCGGTCATATCGACCACTGCAATACGCTCGGCGCCACCCGCGACATTCACGAGAATATCGATGCGACCCCAGCGCTCGAGGACGGCCCGCACCATTTCGTCGACGGATTGTCTTTTCGTGACATCCGTGACGATCGGCACGGCGTCGACCCGCTGCTCGCTCAACTCGGCGCTGAGGGGTTGCGCGCTCTCGCCATCGATGTCCGCGATGACGATTTTGGCCCCTTCGCGCGCAAAGCGCCGCACGATGGCGCTGCCAATTCCGCCGCCGCCACCGGTGACGATCGCCACCTTGCTCTCGATTATACCCATGGCCGGCCCCGACGAATTATTTTAGACAGTCCCAGAGCTCATCGAGCTCGCGGATGCGCCGAACTTTCGGATGACTGAAGTCCTGGTTGTACCGTCTGTGCGGCATCAACACTAACGCCTCGGTTTCCGTCGCAACGTCCGCGCAATTTTCGTGCCGGTCATCAACAAACAGCTCGACGCCGAGTTTTCGAATCAGCGCGGATTTTTTTTCTTGAGTGAAATGAACAACCGGCCGTGTCAGGCCATGCCGGCGCAACCAATCGCAGGTGATCTGATTGATGTCGTAAGTTTCGCGCACCCAGCGGTGCGTGATGAAAACGACATCGTGCTTACGACTTATTCGGTCGAGGGTCTGCCATTGCTCGGATGACAAGAGCGAAGTCATCGCGCGCCAGAACTGGGCGTCGTACGAGGCCGATTCCATGCATTCGAAAATGATCTCCGGGGTCAAAAACGGGTGCTGTATGAAATTCGGATCAGTGATCGAGGCGGGGTCGATCGGGCCGCTGCCGCTTCGCGCTTCGAGCAGTTTCAAAAATGGCGTGATAAAGTCGGCGAGGACGCCATCGATATCGAGTCCCAATGTCATCGCAGCCACAATCTATTGGAAAATACACTTCTCCGTCAACTCGATTCGTTGTCACCCCCGGCGGCAGTGTGCTACAAAAAATTTTCCTTTCAAACATTTAGAAACAAGGAGAGCGGAATGGAAGAGGTCTTGCAACAGGTGGATCGCGATCGAATCGTCGAGTTGGCCTGCAACCTGGCCAATATCGTCAGCATCACCGGAGAAGAAGAGGAAGTGGCCAAGTATCTGGGCAGCGAATTCGAAAAGCTCGGCATGCAGGTCGAGTATCAGTACGTCGAAGACGGTCGGCCCAACGTCGTCGGCACGCTGAAGGGAACGGGCGGCGGGGCGGCGCTCATGTTCAACGCGCACATGGATCATTTTGACAACCCGCAGGAGACGGTGGTTGACGATGACCGCATCTACGGCCGCGGGTTGGTGAACATGAAAGCGGCGTTTCCCTGCTACATCGAAGCGGTGGCGGCGATTCAGAAGGCCGGAGTTAAACTGAAAGGCGATCTCATCATCGCCGGCGTGGTCGGTGAGATCGAAAAGGCGCAGATCGGCCGGTTTCAGGGCAAGACTTACCGCGGCGCCGGTGTCGGCGCGCGCTATTTGA
>JAICHC010000136.1 GCA_025922795.1 Candidatus Binatia bacterium
AACGTTGGTCGCCGGGCCGCCACTCGCTCAGCTCGCATCGCGGCGCTTCGCCGTTCAACGTCGCAACGATTTTTAAAAGCTCGAGTAGGCTTAGGGTATTGGCCGGCCCGCCGCCGATATTAAAGGCTCGGCCGGATAGTGAGCGCATGTGCGAGCGCGCCAGAAGGAAGGCGCGCACTAAGTCATCGATGTAAAGCACATCCCGCACTTGCATGCCGTCGCCGTACAAGGTGATCGGACGGCCATCGAGCGCGCAAATGAGAAAATGCGCGACCCATCCCTGATCCTCGTTGCCCATCTGATGCGGGCCGTAGATGCAGCTCATGCGAAAGACGACGGCGGGCAAACCAAACGTGCGCGCGTAATCGATAATGTATTCATCGGCGGCCCCCTTGGAACATCCATAGGGACTGTGGAGATCGAGCGGCCGCGTTTCGTTGATGCCAAGCCGTCGGACTTCGGGATCACGGGGTCGGTAGGCGCCGTCCTCGCACTCGAGCGCCACATCGTCCAGACCGCCGTAGACTTTGTTCGTCGAGGTATAGATGAGCGGCGCGGGATCGTCAGAGCCGCGCAAAGCTTCGAGCAGGTTGAGCGTGCCGAGGGCATTCACGTCAAAATCATGGCGTGGATTGGCCAGGCTGGTGGTCACGGCCACCTGCGCGGCAAAATGAAAGACCTGTTTGGCGTAACGCACCGCGCGGCGCAGCGCGTAGGGGTTGCGAATATCGGCGAACTCGACTTGAACGCGGCTGCCGTAGTTGTCCAGGAGCCAGCGCAGATTTCTTTCCGCGCCCGGCCGCGAGAGATTGTCGTAGATCAACACCCGCTCGCCGTCGCTCGCCAGCCGATGCGCCAAATTGGTGCCGATGAATCCTGCGCCGCCGGTGATCAACACCGGGGGGCAAGGCTTGGGACGCCGGCGCAACTCGCCGGCGCGAGGTTCCAAAGCGCGCCAGATCGCCTCGAGCCCGCCGCCGGCCCACAGGCGCGCGAGTAACTTGGGCGTGCCGTCGTTGTCACGCAAACCGAAATGATATTCGCGGTCATCGGCATGAAAGCCGTCGCGCGCCGAACAATCGGGATTTAAATCGCGCGCCGAATACCAGTAGACGCGCTCAACCGGCGCCTCCAAAGCGGCGGTGAATGCGCGCATCTGCTCGTACTCGTCGTGACGCCAGGTGGAATAGCCCGTAGCGCTGATCCAGATTTCCGCGCCGGAGCGGTGCTGCGTGAGAATTTGCTGTACGCTTTGCACGACCGCGTTCCAGTTTTCCCAGCTGGTTTCGTAGGTGCCCGGGAACCCATGAATCCCAACGGCATCGATGTACTGCATAACGCCGCGCCGAAACATCAATTCGAGCCAGTTGGGATCGTAGACGTGCATGCCGGCGAGCACGGTGCGCTTGCCGCGGCGCTGTGCCCAATAGGCCGCGCCGCCCACCATGGCGGAAAAAGTTTGCCAGTGCGGATCCAACGTGCGATCCCATTCGGTCAGCTGGTCCGGCTCGTTCCACAATTCGATCCATTCAAAACAGTGCCCGAGGCGGGTGATCAACACGTCGATAAAATCGCCGTAAGCCTTGGGATCCCAGGGCGGCGCGGCGACTCGCGGCGCCACCGCTTGGCTGAGCGGCGTATAGAGCACGCAAGGCAAAACGTTCAGTTGATTCGCCAAATGCGGCAGCAGCCAGTTGTACCACGCTGCTCCTTCCGGAGTGTCCCAGTCGGCCCAGGATACCATCGTGCGCAGATCGGTGACGCCCAAGGCGCGCAGTCCGGCGAGAGCGTCTTCGACGCCGTCACGATCGCCAGGACGAAAACATTCGACCACACCGACCCGCACGCCCGAACGCGCTGACTCCCCGTTCTGCGCCCGCAGGCTGGGGTGGCGCGTGAGCCCGAGCGCCGTCGCTTTGGCGATGGAGCGCGGGGGGCGCGGCATTTTCTTCATAATGTGAGTCCTCGCTGCGCCAGTTCCGCGCTGGCGGTCTCGACGCGATCCATGGCAGTTCGCCCGTCGAGCCACGCGCTCAATTCCAAAATGCCTTCTTTCAAGCCTATTCTCGGCGCGTAGCCGAGACACGAGCGTGCCAAGCTGATATCGGCAAAGCAATGACGGATGTCGCCGACACGATACTTGCGAGTTATATGCGGCTCGATATCCTCTTTGCCCAGGGCTTGGGCCATACGCACGGCGAGCTCGCGAATGTTATAGCTCTCGCCGCTGCCGATATTGAAGATCCGCTCGGCCGTCGGCGGCGCATCGAGGCACAACAAGCAGGCGTGTACGACGTCGTGCACGCTGACGAAATCGCGCTTCTGTTCGCCGTCTTCGAAGATCAACGGCGGCTTTTTGTTTAAATAGCGCGACGCGAAGATCGCCAGCACGCCGGTGTAAGGATTGGACAGCGACTGGCGCGGCCCGTAGACATTAAAAAAACGCAGAGCGATGGTCGGAATATGATAGGAGCGTCCAACCATCAAGCACATGCATTCCTGCACGTACTTGGTGAGTGCGTAAACCGAGCTTAGGCACGGTGATTTGGTCTCCGGAGTGGCCACCGGTTCCAGTGCTTCGCCGCGCTCGTCGGTGAAATCCCAAGCGGCTCTTTTCAGTTGCTCCAGGGGACGTTCGGCGACCACGTGCAAAGATCCATCCGAGCCGCAATACAAACCTTCGCCGTAAACGCTCATGCTCGAGGCGACGATCAATCTCTCGACCGGCTGCGCCGCCAACGCTTCGAGTAGCACCGCCGTGCCCAGGGCATTCGTGCTCGTGTAACTTTGAATTTCATACATGCTCTGGCCGACGCCGACGGCCGCGGCGAAATGATAGACTGTATCGATGCCGCGCAATGCGCGACGCACGAGGGATTCATCGCGCAGATCGCCGCGCACCAGCTCGACGTCTGAATGAAGATAGTCGGGGTCATTGTCATCATGGACCTGGGAGACCAATGAATCGAGCACACGCACTTCATAGCCTCGGCTGAGCAGTTGGTCGGCGAGATGGGAGCCGATGAAACCTGCGCCGCCGGTGATGAGAATTCGCCGGCTCATCCGTACCGCCTGCCGATCCCGGCCGTTCGCGCCATTTTGTCATGACGGACGCTAAAATCGCGCTGAATCTGCCTTAGCGCATGGAGCTGTGGTGCCAATAAGCGGTGCGACGCGGAGTTCACACTGATGTGCCGGGGGATTGTCGGACTGGTTTGCTGCATTCTGTTTCGCTTTTGTGCAACATGCATGCCACGACAATTCAATGCATGCCTGAGCGCAACGGACAGACAAAAAGACGAATGCCGTAGGTATGTACGTTGTGCTAAAAGCGCGCTCGCGCAAGCTCCAGCTAGGAGCGGTTCTCCGCTCAGAGTTGTCCCAGCCGAGCAACAGCAAAGCTGGTGAGTTGTCGCAGCGCAGAGAAAAGAAAAGAAGATATGTGGCGCCGGTCGGCGAGTGACGAGTTCGCCGCGCCAAGGGTGGGAGCCCAACAGCACGTCAATGAATTCTCGCGTCGCTCAGGATAGAGCGGTGTCAAGGTCATTGACGGCCGATTTGTACTCGCGGTTTCGCGCGTGATCAAAAGATGACGTGTAAGCGCGTAAGCGGAGCGCCTCGAACGCGGTGCCGATTTACCAGCGCGTGAATGACTCGACGGGCTCCTGCTCGTCCGGGCTGCGCGTGGCGAAAATGGACTGGCCCGACGATGAGCCGCTCGATGTTGCCGCGTTTCGCCGTCGGCGGATCGGACAAACACTTCTGAAGCCGGCTATCCCGGCACTAGTGCACGACGACGGCGACGATCCAGTCGAGCAAACCGGCGCGCGGTAAGGGGCGAGCAGATCCTGCCACTCGGGTCCGCTATAATCGCACGATAGCTATAGCTCGGCTCGAATAATTTGTTATGCTGGGTTGCTATGAGCGAGAACCGGACCGCAATCTCCGCGCGACAGGACTCCTGGAGCACGAAATTCGGCTACGCTGCATCCGAAAATTCTAGCAATCCGCGCTAGGAAATCTGGCGCTTTGGTTTAATCTCGGATTGCGATTCTTGCTACTCTGTGTAGTGAAATGAATCGTTTGTCTTGTGAACATGTTTCAACTTAGCTGGCCTGAACCATCTGCACACTACCTATGGAAGATATCATCCGCCTGACGGACGACTACTATATCATCACTCCGGCTTCGACGACGGGCGAAGTGCGGGTGCTCAAACAAGGTGAAAGTTTCGGCGTGTTTGCCCGCTGCGGCGACATTGAACATGCCGGTCTGGGCGAGCAAGGGATTTATCATGCGGGCACGCGCTTTCTGTCGCTGCTCGCCTTACGGATCGGCAACCTGCGTCCTTTTCTGCTCAACTCGACAGTCAAAAAGGATAATCTGTTATTCACGATCAATTTGACCAATCCTGATATTTACGTGAACGGCAGAGTCATTTTGCGGCGTGGCGATCTGCATGTGTTTCGCAGCAAGTTTATTTGGCAGGCGGCCTGCTTTGAGACCATCGAGCTGGCCAACTACAGTCTGTTGCCGGTGGAATTGTCATTCACGTTGCAATACGACGCGGACTTCGCCGACATTTTCGAAGTACGCGGCCTTAACCGGAAAAAACGCGGCCAGCGTTTGCCGGATCAGATTACCGCAAATCGCGTTGTCTTGGCCTATCAGGGATTGGACGGTGTTCTGCGGCAGAGCGAAATCGATTTTACGCCGGCGCCGGAAAATCTCTCGGCGTCGCGCGCTTACTTTCGACGTGTTTTGATGCCCGGCAAAGCCGAACAGGTTGAAATTACCTACGGGTTCAATATCGATCACCAATCGCCGGGCCGCCGCCCGCGGCGGGCGGCGCTCGAGGCGGCCGAAAAGTCGATTGGAATTTGTAAGAGCGACGAATGTCATCTGCACACGTCGAATCAAGAATTCAATCGCTGGCTCGACCGTTCGTCCGCTGACTTGCATATGATGATCACGAAAACCGAGCATGGTCTTTATCCCTATGCGGGCGTACCTTGGTACAGCACGCCCTTCGGCCGCGATGGCATCATCACGGCGCTGTTTGTCTTGTGGATCAACCCGCGCTTTGCGCAAGGTGTGTTGCATTACCTGGCCGCCCATCAAGCGACCGAGACTATTCCTGAAAGAGACGCCACGCCGGGAAAAATACTGCACGAAGTCCGGCGCGGCGAAATGGCAGCGCTCAATGAGATTCCGTTCGGCTGCTACTACGGCAGCACCGACTCCACGCCTCTGTTCGTCATGCTTGCGGGAGCGTATTACGAGCGCACCGGCGATCGGCAATTCATCGAGTCGATCTGGCCGGAGATCCTGTTGGCGCTGGAATGGATCGACAAATACGGCGATGTCGACGGCGACGGTTTCGTCGAAACCACGCGCCAATCGTCACGTGGTTTGGCGCAGCAGGGTTGGAAAGACTCTTGGGACGCGATTTCACACGCCGACGGCTCGCTGCCGGAAGGGCCGATCGCCCTCTGCGAAGTGCAAGGCTATGCGTACGCGGCAAAACAGGCGGGCGTCCGCCTGGCCACCAGTCTCGGCCACATCGAGCAGGCGCGCACCTTGCTCGAGCAGGCGCGCCGGCTGCGGGAAAAATTCAACGAGGTATTCTGGTGCGATGACCTCTCCAGTTATGCCCTGGCGTTGGACGGCGAAAAGCGACCCTGCCGTGTGGTTGCGTCCAACGCCGGTCACGCGCTGTTCACGGGCATTGCTTCCGATAAGTGTGCCCGCCGGGTCGCTGACCGGTTCATGAACGAAGATATGTTTTCAGGATGGGGCGTGCGCACGTTGTCCTCCAAAGAGGTGCGCTACAATCCGATGTCTTATCACAACGGCTCGGTTTGGCCCCATGATAACGCGATCATTGGCGCGGGCTTTGCCAACTACGGCCTGAAAGAAGAGGTTAACCGAATCTTCACCGGCCTGTTCGAAGCCAGCATGTTCTTCGATATGGAGCGCCTGCCGGAACTATTCTGCGGTTTCCGCCGCCGTGAGGGAGAAGGGCCGATTCACTATCCGACAGCTTGCGCGCCGCAGGCGTGGGCGGCCGCGTCGGTCTTCTTGATGCTGCAAGCTTCGTTGGGGCTGTCGATCGACGCTCCGGCGTTGGAGGTGCGCTTTTCCACGCCCATGCTGCCGCCGTTCCTCGAAAAGGTGTATGCTAAAAATCTCCGGATCGGAAATGCTTCGGTCGACCTGGTGCGCGACCGTTCGCTGCGCTCGGTTTCGGTGGAAAGGAGCGAGGGCGACGCCGCCATCGTCATCCGTTAGGCTGCAGGAAGAAAGAAGTCCAACACGAAATCAGAAACTCTAAAACGATATTCCCGTTCCCAAGTCAAGCAAACCCGCCCCGCGGCCTAATCCTTCAGCAATCGTTCGTAAATCCTCAGATAATCCTCCGCCATGCGGGCGGCGCTAAAGCGCTCTTCGAAGCGGCTCCGACAAAGAGCTCGATCAAGACGGCGAGCATCGTCAACGGCTTGCACGGCATCGCCGACATTATCGACGATGAAGCCGGTCACACCGTGTTCAACGATCTCGGGCACCGAAGCGCAGCGATAGGCGATCACCGGTGTTCCGCAAGCCATGGCTTCGATCATCACCAAACCGAACGGTTCGGGCCAGTCGATCGGAAACAGCAGGGCATGGGCATTGGCGAGTAGATCTTGCTTCCCGGCATCGCCGACCTCGCCGATGCATTCCACCTGCGGATCGTCCAGCAAATGTTCGATCGTTTTGAAATACTTGCGGTCCACCGCATCGACCTTGGCGGCGACCTTTAGCCGCATGCCCGAGCGCTTGGCGATCTCGACGGCGCGATCCAGACGCTTTTCAATTGAAATTCGCCCGAGAAAAACCAGGTAGTCCTCGCGCTCGCCGCCTTCATGATAGAGTTCGGTCGGCAGGCCGTGGTAGACGGTTCCCTGCCAATTGAGCCAAGGCAGGACCTGGCGCTGCGCGCGCGAGATCGAGACTACCGGCACATCGCCGAATTTTCTGTAGAGCGGAATCAGATCAGTCATATCGAGGCGCCCGTGCAGCGTGCTCAGATGGCGCGTGGTGTGCCGCCGCGAAAACGGATAGTGCAGATAATCGATGTGAAAGTGCAGGATATCGAAATCGTCG
>JAICHC010000137.1 GCA_025922795.1 Candidatus Binatia bacterium
ACCAACGCCACGGGCTGCCGCAACGGCAAAGGCGGCGACTGGGTCGATGTGTTCCTCAACTGGAGATACACGTTCTAGTTCGCTGAAACGATTTTAGGAATAACCAAAAAAGGGGGGGTCCCGCGACTCCCCCTTTTATTTGGCCTTCAACTCCCTGCGACCCTCGCCCGACGCGAGCGCAAGTGAAGGACAGGAATATCTCTCGCGCAAAGCATGTCCTGAGCACACTCGAAGGAACGCAAACAAAACCAAAATCGATATTTCGACCCTTCGGCAGGCTCAGGTGACCTCCGGCCCCTCCGGCAGGGTCAGGGTAAACTCCGGGAGAAATCTTTTTTGGCTTTTCGCATTGGTTGGAGATGATGAGCCTCGGCCGCGTCACGTCGCATTGTTGAGGCCGTGGGGCGAGCCATCCCCATTTTTTGAGAGCTGTGTCACAGTCAATGAATATGCAACGCTCTCGGGGATTGCATAGACAATGCGAGAACTCTTCCCTCCGAGGCAATTAGGGCGATCCCTGGGCAGATTTGACGGGAAGCTTTGCAGCGACAATGCTTATCGCAACCATTCGCCGATGGACTCTGTGCTGGTCTAGGAGTTGGACCCTTGGAAGCCTCCATCCCCTTTACCGAAGCCTAACGCTAAGTTTTCGATGAATCTGATCAATGCTGCGGTGACGTTAAGCAGATTTACGCCCGACGAGAATGTTCGTCGCAGTTATTTTTTTAGGCGCCAGAGGATTTCTGTAATCCGGCTTGACAACAGATGTCACGCTAAAGTATACGACTAATGGTTTAGCGACTGATTAGACCTAAGTCTTATCAATAACAGGAGGGGTGTTATGAAAAGTTTACTGCCAATCAGCGGGATAGCGGCTGTCTCGTTGATGTTTGCTTTGTCTGCATGTTCGACGCAGGAGGAGATGGCGCCTAAGCCGGCGGCAGCACCAAAGGCTGCACCTGCATCGCAGGCCGCAGCGGCACCTGCAAAAGCCAAGGTTACCAAAACAAAAGGTGATGTTGGTCTTTTGGATACGGAAAAAAATTATCTGATCCTCGTGACCAAGGAAGGGAAGCTCATTACTTTGGACTTCGACGAGAAAACCAAGGTGAGCAAGCGGACTCCGAGTCCGGCAAAAATGACGGATGTAGGGCTCGGCTCGAGCGCAACCGTGACTTACACGAAACAGGGCGATAAGAACACCGCTACCGCCCTCCAGTACAACGCAAAAAAGGGCGGCGAGTAGTTTCTAATTACGAAGCTGGCGCGAAAAAAGGATCAGGAGGAAAAATGAAAATTCGGAAATATCTGGTCATGGCTGCAGGAGCGGCGCTACTGACCGCGTTATCGGTCGCACCGTCGGTCGCACAGGAAAAGAAGGCTGCAAAAGCCAAGGCGGAAAAGATCACGGGTGATATTGGTCTCTTGGATACTGAAAAGAATTACATGATCGTCGTCACTAAAGACGGTAAGTTGGTAACCCTTGACTACAACGCCAAGACGAAAGTCACAGCCATGGTGCCCGGCAAAGCGAAGATGTCGGACATTGGCCTTGGATCTGCTGCTTCTGTCCAGTACACCAAAAAGGGCGAAAAAAATTATCTTAACGCGATCGAATATATCGCCAAGAAAGGCGGCGAATAATCCTTTGGGCTTTCGAAGGGCTCCGTCACACGCCCTCTCTTTAGCTGTTTCGATCCCGGAATTGTCGGGAACGATGCGGGCAGATGAGGCCTCGGCTACCTGCAGAACTCGACAATGAAATTCTCGGATTCATTCTGACAGAGACACGGCAAAGGATAGATTCGTTCCCTGCCCGGGGGAGGACTTAACCGAAAGTTCTCCCCCGATTTCTTTGATTCTTTGCTCCATTCCACTCAAGCCGAATCCGGTCGCGTGTCGAACGTGGTCCGGGCTGAACCCCACGCCGTTGTCGGTTAAAAATCCTTCCAGGGTGCCGTTTTTTCGCCTTAACTGAATCTCGACCTTTGAGGCATGGGAATGGCGGGTCACGTTGGTTAACGCCTCACGTAGCACGTAATACACCTCGCGCTCGGTCTTGGGCGGAAGTGCGAGATCTTCCGGATCGCTCTCGAGAATGACGTCGAGGCCCATGCCGTCGCGGAGGAAACGAGCTTCCTCGCGCAGCTTTTCAATCAGCGTACCGGCGACCAGAGGGTTGGATTGCTGGCCGGAGAGAAACTGGCGGATTTGCTTCATAGAATCCCTACTGAGTTCTTCCAGGGAACGTAACTCATCGGCGATTTCTTTTTGCGAATCCGACAGGCGTTTGCCACAAGCTTCTAAGCGCAGGATCAGAGTCGCGAGGGATTGCAGGATACCGTCGTGCAACTCGAAATTGATTCTGCGACGCTCCTGCAGCGCCGCCACTTCTCCGGCGGTTTTTGAGAGCGTCAGCAGCCGCTGGTTTTGTTGCCTCTCAAATTCGCTGATGTAACCGAAGATGCAGGCCAACACGAGCAAGTACAGGCTGCGCACGAGAAGTATGTCAATGCCAACCGGAGAACCCATGGACTCCGCCGCCAGGCTTAAGCGTACCACGACATAAAGCGTTACGCCGATCAGAGCGACGGGGATGCTGCCCCTGAGCCCCCAACGGATGCTCGCGGTGATAACCGGGAACGAATAATAAAAGAAGAACGGCGTGCGTGAGCCGCCAGTGGAAAAAACGATCACCGCAATCCACACGACGTCGAGCGAGTTCGTCAGAATACCAAGAGGCGATGAGGTGAGCTTGTTGTGCCACGCGAGATAGAGAACCGCCAGACTGTAAACAAAAAAGGAACTGAGCGAGATAAATGAGAGCTCCGGAAAAAGGGCGACGCGTTCCGGATTGAGTTGAATGACGACAACGGCGACGGCTGCGAAAGCCACCCGCAACCACGCAACGGCTCGTTCTCTGCGAAGCAGCCATCCTTCCTCGGGTGTGATTTTATCGATTGCCGGCATAGATTCCTCGCGAGCCGTCCATGATAGGCCTGCAGCTCACCGTTTTCGCCAACTGCGTCAGTTCGACTGTCCCATCAACATCAGCGCCGCCTTGAAGCGGTTGTTGACTTTGAGCTTATCGAAGATATTGGTGAGATCGGTTTTGACGGTTTTTTCGCTGATGAATATTTTTTTGCCGATCTCCTCATTGGTCATTCCCGCGGCGACAAGTTTTAAGATCTCCATCTCACGCTTGGTGAGCGCCTTGATGCTTTCATCGACCTGGGGCGCTCCATCGCGGGCGCCCGCCTGAACGTGAGCGATTTCCTCAAAGGTCTCCCATGATGAGATCTCTCGGTCAATCCAAAAGCCGCCGCCGTGTACGATCTTGATCGCCTGTAACAGGGTTGTCGAAGGGACACCTTTCGGGACGTAGCCCTTGGCGCCACCTTTCGCGGCGTTCAGAACATTTTCTTCATCTGAAAACGCGGTCAGTATCATGACTCGTGTGGCCGGACTCTTGGCGCCGACTTCGAGAAGATTCTGCACGACGTCGCCTTTGGGCATCTTTAGATCCAGCAGCAACACGTCAGGCTTCGTGCGTTCGACAATTTTCGGAACTTCGTCGCCGTTGCCAGCTTCGCCGACTACGAGAATATCTTTTTCGAGTGAGAGAATTTTTCTTAGGCCGTCGCGAAAAAGCGCGTGATCATCGGCGATTACGACTTTAATCGGTAACATATTTTTCACCCCGCACTTAGGAACGAATAAAACTGCGACTTGGGTGAAAATACATCAATTCCAAGCGCATGCAAATCGCTGAATTGCCTTTAATTTTCGATCCTACAACTCTAGTCTTACCGAGGTTTCGGTTGATCCGAAATCCACAAATAAAATCCTACTTAAAGCGTATTGAGAAGGTGGTGGGGTCACGATAAACATCGTGCCTGACTTCAGTGAAATTTTTCAACTGTAACGGGAGGGAAATCAGATGAAAAGGATTTTTCCAGCGGCCGGCGTAGCAGCGGCCTCTGTGATGTTCGTCTTGTCGTCGTGTTCGACTCAAGAAGAAATGGCGTCAAAGCCCGCGCCCAAGCCGGCGGCTCCGGCTCCGGCTGCCGCACCGGCTGCGGAAGCCAAGGCTCCAGCTAAGGCTAAGGCGGAGAAAGCGAAGGGTGACGTCGGATTGCTCGATACGGACAAGAACTACATGATTCTGGTCACCAAGGAAGGCAAGTTGGTGACATTGGATTTTGATAACAAGACGAAAGTAACCCAAATCACTCCGACGCCGGGAAAGGTTACGGACATTGGTCTCGGCTCCTCGGCAAACGTGACCTATACCAAGTCTGGTGAGAAAAACGTTGCGTCCAGCGTCGAGTTTCGGCCGGCCAAGGGTGAATAGTTAAATGTTTGCCTGGCAAGGCAAACCTACTTGACGAGGAGGAATACGTCGATGTTGAAACGAATGAGAGCTTTACTACTGATGGCAGCAGTGATCTTAGCTTTGGGGGCATCGGCTTCGATCGCTCAGGAGAAAAAAGCCGAGAAGGCGAAAGCCGAGAAAGTTTCGGGCGATATAGGATTGCTCGACACCGAGAAGAACTACATGATTGTCGTGACCAAAGACGGCAAACTCGTAACGCTCGATTACACCCAGAAGACCAAGGTCACCGAACTCAAATCAAGCAATGCTAAAATGTCCGATATTGGGCTGGGCTCTGCGGCGACGGTGCAATATACGAAGAAAGGCGAAAAGAATTACCTCTCGAGCATCGAGTTCATACCGGCAAAAGGCGGCGAATAGGCAGCGAAGATAATACGCGAAAAGTCGCAATAAAAAGGGCACGACGAAAGTCGTGCCCTTTTTTGGTTCAGCGATGATTACGTCGGGTGATCTAACCCAAGATGAAGACGCGCATTAAAAGCCGTCGTCTTCAACATCAGTGAGGTCGAGCTTGCGGTAGCTGCGCTCGTTTTCCAAGGTCTTCTGGCGCTTCGCTTCTCGCTCGTTTTCTTCCTGGCATTTCACGCAGAGGCGCGTAAAAGGAAGGATCTTTAAGCGGCCAAGTTGGATTTCACCTTCACAACTCTCGCAGATGCCGTAGGTCTTGTCGGCGATCCGTTGCAAGGCTTCGTCGATGGCCAGGAGCTTTTCGCGTTCGCGGTCATTGAGAATGAAATTGATTTCCCGGTCTCTCTCATCGCTCGCGAGATCGTAAGTGTCGCGGCCTTCATCCTTGATGCCCTCGGTCTCTTCTTTGACACGTCCCTGCATTTCTTTCATCAGGGAGCGCTTCATCTCCTCGAGCATTTCGGAGGCTTGCTTCAGAAACTCTCTTCGCTGCTTTTTTTCTTTTTCAAGATCGGCTTTAGGCATGGAGTTTTTCACCAATCAGGTCGTAGTCTAGAGCGCCGATGATTTGGACATTGATCATGTCACCGGGCAAATTCGTCGATTCATCCCCGGAAGCACCCCTCTCGATCCATACCACACCGTCAACTTCCGGGGCATGGGCCTGCGTGCGGCCGGTCAATTTGCCAGATTCAAGATCGACGTCCTCAATCATAACGCGCTGAATAGTGCCAATCAAGGCCTCGTTCTTTTTTCGTGAAATCGACGCTTGCATCTCCATGAGTTCCTGCCAGCGCCGTTCTTTTTCCTCTTCGGGCACTCTGGTGGTCATGCGCGCCGCAGCCGTGTCTTCTTCTTCAGAGTATTTAAACACGCCGAGCCGCTCGAACTGAGCTTCTTCGACAAAATCCAAAAGCTCCGCAAAATCGTTTTCCGTTTCACCCGGGAAGCCGACGATTATCGACGTGCGCAAGGTTAGGTGCGGGATCGCGCCGCGCAGCTTCTCCACCGCTTCACGCACGGCACTGCCGCTCTTGCCGCGCCGCATGCGCTGCAAGATCGATTTGCTGACATGCTGAAACGGAATGTCGAAATATTTGCAGATTTTCTCGCTATCGCGGATAATTTCGAGCAGCGGCGGGTCGAGAAAATTCGGATACGCGTACAACAGCCGGATCCATTCGATTCCGTTAATCTGCGCGACCTGCCTTAGTAGTCCTTGCAGCGTGGTGCCGTCTTTTCTGTCGCGACCATAGGCGGTAAGATCCTGGGCGATCAGATTAATTTCTTTCACGCCGTTTTGGCCGAGCAGCATCATCTCATCGAGAACCGAATCAATCGAACGGCTGCGGTGCGGGCCACGCAGTTGAGGAATGATGCAAAACGCGCACTTGTGGTCACAGCCTTCCGAGACTTTGACAAAGGCCGTATAAGGCGGCGTCGCTCGCAGCCGCGGAGTGGCGTGATCGTAGAGATAACTCGGCACCCCGACGTACTGCCGCTTGGTCGTATTGGCGTGGTGTTGGTCGAGAATTTGGGCAATGCGCGGCACCTCGCCGGTGCCGATGAACAGATCGACTTCGGGCAATTCCTTAGCCAATGCATCAGGATAACGCTGCGATAGACAACCCGCGACGACCAGCTTTTGAACTTTGCCGGCTGCTTTGAGGCGGGCTATGTCCAGGATGGTGTCGATCGACTCTTCTTTGGCTGGACCGATAAAGCCGCAGGTATTGACCAAGACGACATCGGCATCCGCTGCCTCCTCGACCATCTCGTAAGCGTGTTGTTGCAGCAGTCCCGCCATGACTTCCGAATCAACCAGATTGCGGGCGCAGCCGAGACTGACGATAGAGAATTTTTGCTTTATCTGGTTCATTGACCCAATTCCACCACGTCAGCGCCGTCGGGAATCTGCACTCGGAACAACGAATCCTTCAATCCGACTCCTTTGCGCATCGCGGAGAAGCTCAGTGTCGTGAGATTATTGGCGGCGTCGCGCACGCTCACCCAGTCGATATCCGCGGAGGTTTTGTCGACCCCCATGAGGATCTCGCTATAGCCGCCAGCCTCGCCTTTGGGCTCCAACCGGAGCACGTATTGGTTGTTTTCGGACGCCTTGAGCGTCGCGTTGAAATCCTTCTTTAGATTGCCCAATCCCAATAAAAACGACAGCGGAATATCGCCGCGGAAAGCATTTTTCAAGGGGCTCTTGATCACCTGGTTTTGGTCCGGCTGATAGAAATAAAGATGTTTGCCATCGGCGAGCACAAACTGTCCTTTCGGCTCCTCGTAGAGCCAGAGCATCTTGCCGGGCCGCTTAAAAGAAACTTTTCCCGA
>JAICHC010000138.1 GCA_025922795.1 Candidatus Binatia bacterium
CGGCGAGCTTACCGATTTTCGCCGCTCCGTCAGCGCCGCCCGCTTCACCGGTCAACATATGATGCACGCTATCAAACAAGTCGTGAGCAGCGGCCTCGCTTTTGCCTTTCAGCTCCGCGGTCATCATTGAGGCTGAAGCCTTGGAGATCGCGCAGCCCGAGCCCTGAAAGCTAATATCTTGAATCACGCCGTTCTCCAGCCGCAGAAACACGGTCACATGATCGCCACAGAGCGAATTATAACCCTCTCCCTTGCGGTTAGCATCCGCCATCGCGCGATAGTTCCGCGGACTTTTATTATGGTCGAGAATGACTTCTTGGTAGAGATCGTCCAGATCCGACATCAGCCAAACACCTTTAAGACCCGATGGATGGCTCTGACCAACACATCGATTTCCTCCGCTGTATTGTAAAAAGCAAACGAGGCGCGCGTGGTCGCCGGCACGCCAAAGCGCTGCATCACCGGCATGGCACAATGATGTCCGGCGCGCACTGCGACGCCTTCCTGATCGAGAATCGTTCCGACGTCGTGGGCATGGACGTAATCCAGCACAAACGACAACACGCCGGCCTTTTCCTTGGCCGTGCCGATAATTCTCAGCGGCACGATTTCCGATAGTGCTTCGGTGGCGCGCGCCAGTAACTCACGTTCATGCGCGGCCACCTGCTGCCAATCGAGACCCTGTAAGTAATCAACCGCCGCGCCCAAACCAATAACTCCGGCAATATTCGGCGTCCCGGCCTCGAATTTGTAAGGCAATACGTTGTAGTGGGTTTTTTCAAACGTCACCAAACTGATCATGTCGCCGCCGCCCTGATAGGGCGGCATCTTCTCGAGCAGCCCGCGACGCCCGTAGAGCACGCCAATCCCGGTCGGGCCGAACATCTTATGACCGGAGAAGGCGTAAAAATCGCAGTCCAATTCCCGCACATCCACCTTGAGGTGCGGCACGGCCTGGGCGCCGTCAAGCAGCACCGGCACATCGCGCTGGTGTGCCAGAGTGATGATCTCGTTGACCGGGACAATGGTTCCCAACGCATTCGAGACGTGAGTCACTGCGACGAATTTAGTGCGATCATTCAGCAAGCGGCGATACTCTTCCATGACGATCTCGCCGTCATGGTTGATCGGGATCACCCGCAGTCGTGCGCCGACCTGCTCGCAGACCATTTGCCAAGGCACAATATTGGAATGATGCTCCATGGCCGAAATGACGACCTCGTCGCCGGCCTTAAGAAAGCTGCGGCCGTAGCTTTGCGCCACCAGATTGATGGCTTCGGTGGTGCCGCGCACGAAGATGATTTCCTTGTCGGACGCCGCGTTGATGAAACCCCGGATCTTCTCGCGCGCCGCTTCATAGGCCGCCGTGGCGCGTTCGCTCAACGAATGCACACCGCGGTGAATATTGGAATTTTCTACGCTGTAATAATGATCGAGCGCGTCAATCACCGCTTGCGGCTTCTGACTGGTCGCACCGTTATCCAAATACACCAACGGCTTGCCAGCAATTTTCTGGGCGAGAATCGGAAAATCGGCGCGGATGCGCGCGACATCGAAGCTCTTCCCAGGCGCGGCTTTTTGAGAGTAGGCTTTCATGAGCAACTCAGATCCTGCGAAACTTCGCCACCAGATAATCGTCCAGCCGCCGGCGCAGAGAGTCGATTTGAATGCGTCCGACAATCTCGTTGGCAAAAGCGAAACTCAAAAGGCTGCGCGCTTCGTCGGGCCCGAGCCCACGCGAGCGCAGATAAAATAGCGCGCCGGGATCCAACTGGCCGATGGTCGAGCCGTGGCTGCACTTTACATCGTCGGCGTAAATTTCAAGTTGCGGCTTGGTGTTCACCACCGCATCCGCCGACAACAATAAATTTCTATTGGTCTGCCGGGCGTCGGACTTTTGGGCATCTTTGTGCACGACGATTCTGCCGTTAAACACCCCACGAGACGCGCCGTCGAGGATGCCTTTGTAAAGCTCCAGGCTCGTTGCTCTCGGTTTGGCATGTTCGATTTCCGTAAAGTTATCGATGTGCTGCTTCCCCTCGCCGAGATACAGGCCGTTAAGCACGCATTCGGCGCCTTCGCCGGCGAGCGAGATGTGGACGTTGTTGCGCACCAGCGCGCCGCTCAAAGTCACCGCATGGGCCGTCAAGTGCGAACCGCGCTCCAGATGCGCCGCTAAAGTGCCCATGTGAAAGGCCGCCTCGCCCTCGTTTTGTAAGCGATAGTAGTGCGTTATTGAGTCGCCCGCGGCAATCAACTCGGTGACCGCGTTACAGAAATATTTTCCGCCGTTTGCGCCGGCATAACTCTCCACGATCTTCGCCTCGCTATCGGCTCCCATTAAAATCAATGTGCGCGGATGGGAGACGAGCGGGCGTTCCATAGCGCCGGATCCGTAAACCAAATAAATCGGCTGGGTTAAGCGGCAGCCGGGCGGAATGACGACGACGGCACCGTCGCCGATGAACGCCGTGTTGAGCGCGACGAAAGCATTGCCCTTGAGATCGGCGTAGCGCCCGAGTTGCGCTGCCACAAGCCCGTCGGCCTCGCGACTCTGCTCGGCCAAGCTGGCCAAACGTACGCCCCCGGGCAATCCCCGCGTGGATGACAACTCCGGAACGAAAATACCATTTTGAAAAACCAATCGCGGTCCGTCGTCCTCCGCAAAGCCGATGGAGAGAATCTCGCCCATCGGGAAACTTTTGGGCTTGCCGTTGACGAGACCGAACGGCAGCGAAACTGCCGGCTCAACGTTGGTGTACTTCCAATCTTCATTCTTTGTGCTTGGAAATCCCAATTTCGTAAAGCTCGCCATGCCGGCTTGATGCAGCTCGCCGAGCCACGGAGCGCCGTCTTTTCGGGCCGAGCGCTGCTCGTTAAAAGCCGCGATAAATCGCCCGGTGCTTTCTGTCAAAGACATGTTCTCTTCGGTTTTTCGATATTGCCGAACCCCGTGTTTCAATGAACCGTGGCGGCTTCGCTCTTAATCCAATCGTAGCCTTTGCTTTCCAACTCGAGCGCTAATTCCTTGGTGCCGGATTTGACAATCCGGCCGTCATAAAGAACGTGCACGAAGTCGGGAACGATGTAATCCAAGAGGCGCTGATAGTGGGTAATCACGATCATCGCCCGATCTTTTCCGCGCAGGGCATTGACGCCGCCGGCGACAATGCGCAGAGCGTCAATGTCCAGGCCCGAATCGGTCTCATCGAGCAGCGCCAGTATCGGATCCAAAACCGCCATTTGCAAAATTTCGTTGCGCTTCTTCTCGCCGCCGGAAAAACCCTCGTTGAGCGGGCGGTTGATGAGCGCCTGATCCATCTCCACGAGCTTCAATTTGTCTTTGACCAGCGCGAGAAACTCCATCGCGTCGAGCTCATCCAACCCGCGGTGTTTTCGCACCGCGTTGAGCGCGGCCTTGAGAAAGTAGGTCGTGCTGACTCCCGGAATCTCAACCGGATATTGAAACGCGAGAAAAATCCCTTCGCGCGCGCGGATCTCCGGGCTCATCGCCAAAAGATCCTGGCCTTGGTAGGTCACTTCTCCACCCGTCACCTGATAACTTTCCCGCCCGGACAGCACATGGGCCAAGGTACTTTTCCCCGAACCATTCGGTCCCATGATCGCATGCACTTCACCCGCCTCGACCTTGAGATCGATACCGCGAAGTATTTCTTTGCTCCCTGCGGTTGCCCTGAGCCCGCGAATCTCCAACATAAGGTGCCTTCTACACGGCTGTCAGATAGCCTTTTCGAGGGGCATCTTAAGCAGACGTTCTTTCAGGCCGTGCTGATCGGCAATTTCGGCGATTGTCACACCGGCAAGAAACTGCGTCAGCACCTCCTGAGCCTTTTCCCAAACTGTTTTCTGCAAGCACACGGCGCAGAACGAACAATAACTGACGCCTTTCTCGAGACATTCCATCAAAACCAGCGGCCGCTCGACGGTTTCGTAAACGTCCTTGATCGAGATTGCGCTCGCTCTCTTGGCCAAAGTGAACCCGCCTTTGGAGCCGATGTGCGACTGCACTAGGCCGCCGGCGACCAGGTCCTTCATGATTTTCGACAGATAAAAGGACGGAATATCCTGGCTCTTCTCGATATCGGCGCGGCTGACAATCTTACCTTCCGGCTGTCCGGCTAAATACGACAAGGCGCGCACCGCGTAGTCGACGCGCCGCCCCACGTTCATCAGTGAACTGCGCTCGCTTCTTTCTCTGCCCTTTTTCGCCATTTCCGCCTGATTTGAATATAGACTCCTTAGGTCGTCGTTGTCAAGTTCTGCGCCCGAGTCTTTTTCCAAGCGGAGCACTGTGCTAGAAGCTTTGACTATGTCGATCCTGAAAGTCGCTCGTCTCGGCCATCCGGTGCTGCGCCAAGTAACCGCGAACCTGCCCGAGCGCGAGCTGCAATCAGCGGCGATGCAGAAGTTTATCGACGACATGATTGAGACCATGAAGGAATACGACGGCGTCGGGCTGGCCGCTGATCAGGTGCATGAATCGAAACAGGTCGCGGTTTTGGAAGTGGCCAACAATCCTCGCTATCCGAACAAACCTGATGTACCCCTGACCGTTCTGGTCAATCCCAAAGTTACGCCGTTGTCCGACGCCTTGGAGGAAGATTGGGAAGGCTGTCTGAGCATTCCCGATCTGCGCGGCAAAGTGCCGCGTTATACCAGCGTCCGGGTCCAGGCCTGGGATCGCAACGGCCAAGAGCTGGACTACGTTGCCACTGGTTTTCATGCCCGTGTCATTCAGCATGAGTTCGATCATCTCAACGGCAAGCTCTATGTCGATCGCATGCGTGATTTGACGACCTTGTCTTTCCTTCAGGAATTTGCCCGCTATTGGCTGCCGGCGCGCGGCGAATAACCTTTCACCGACGTTGAGTTTGTCGTGCCGACAAGTTAGAGTCGCGCCATGATTTTTCCGCAGTTGCAAAACTCCCTCGAGCGACAGCTCGCGCTGACCTCGCTACGCACCGCAGCAATTTTAGACCGCGCTTTGTCCGGCCAAGACATGACCGTCGATGAAGCCGCCAGCCTGTTCGATGCCGAGGGCTCGGAGCTCATGGCCATGATCGCCGCGGCCGATCACCTGCGCGCCCGGACCGTCGGCGACGTCGTCACGTACGTGATAAATCGCAATATCAACTTCACCAACGTGTGCGTCAAAGCCTGCGGCTTTTGCGCCTTCAGCCGCGGCCATTTGGCCGAGGAAGGCTACTTTCTCCCGAACCAGGAAATTATCCGGCGTGCTCGCGAAGCCTATGAACTGGGCGCCACCGAAGTTTGCGTGCAAGCCGGCTTGGCGCCGGGCATCGATGGTTGGCAATACGTAAATCTCTGCCGGGCCCTCAAAGACGCTTTGCCCGAGATCCATATACATGGCTTTTCGCCCGAGGAGGTACTCTACGGCTCAACCCTCGCCGGTGTCACCGTTCGCGATTATCTATCCGCGCTCAAGGAAGCCGGTGTGGGCAGTTTACCCGGGACTTCGGCGGAAGTCCTGGTCGACAGTATCCGGCAACAGGTATCGCCCGGTCGAATCGGCACGGGGCAATGGATCGAGCTCATTCAAACCGCGCATGAATTACAAATTCCGACGACATCGACGATCATGTACGGCCATATCGAAAGCTCGCGTGACAAGGCGGTTCATCTGGACATCTTGCGACAGATTCAAAAACGCACGGGCGGCATCACCGAGTTCGTGCCGCTAAGCTTCATCTATGAAGAAGCACCGATGTTTCATCGCAAACCGCTCGCGGGACTGCGCCACGGCCCGAGCGGCGCCGAAGTGATCAAAATGTACGCAGTGGCCCGACTGATGCTGAATGATTATGTTCCCAACCTGCAAGTTTCCTGGGTGAAGGAAGGCCCGAAACTCTCGCAGATCGCGCTCCTGGCAGGCGCCAATGATTTCGGCGGCACGTTGATCAACGAAAGTATTTCCACGGCCGCGGGAGCTTCCCACGGCCAGCTGATGAAGCCGTCGCAGTTCCGCGGTCTGATTCGCGACATGGGCAGGATACCGGCGGAACGATCGACGACCTATAAAAAGATCCGCGTGTTCGAATCGGAGAGCGAGCACAGGGATCTGCTCGATGATGTCGACGATCCGGCGCAGCGCTTCGGCTCCTACCAAAATCTGATTCACTTAAAAGAATACCGCTTTCGCGATTTTTATCACGAAAGGAAAAATTCAAAGCATTGAACCTATCTGACCGTCACCCATCGAGGACAAACCGTGCGTGATCGTTTGCGAGATAGACCGTCGGCGGTAATCCTGTGTGCTTTCAACCCTAGGCTCTTAACCACTCGTCATGATCGGTGATCCGCATCAATTCGAGGCGATCGGCACCCGCCTGGGTTTTCGCACCGTGACAGAAACGCCGCGCAAGCTCCTGTTGCGCTGGCAAGGCGCGCGTTTCCCGGCCTTTCTCTGTTTGGGTATCGCGCTGTTGCTGCTATTCATCTCGGTACCGATTGTCGAAGCGCTGCGCCTGCGCGGCTTTGTCGGACCCGCGGCCTCGCTGTGGTATTTTCCCATCATGAATCTGATTCTGTTCGGGATATCGGCTTTTCTGATTACGCAGCGGCGCACCATCGAGATCGACAACGACTCGCGGCGACTGACGCTGTGCCGCCAAAGCCTGTACCGCACCACCACGCTCGCGGTGGGCGATGAGGAGATCGCCGGGGTCGTGCTAAGAGTCGACCAGGTCTACAGCGGCTTTGCCGTCGGCGGCTCCACGGCCGCTCAAAGTTTTCCGGTCCCCGCCCTCCGGATCGTGCTCCAAAACGGGGAAAACGTGCTGCTCGACCGTGGCAGTTTTACCAAGCTGGTGGATCTCGGCAAAGTCATCAGCGAGCGGCTCGACAAGCCGCTGGAAATCGAGCCGCGGCTGCAGGAACAGTTGCAAAATTCTCGGTTCGAGAAGCGCGCTCTGGCCTGACTCAAGGGGCAGGTCCACGGGCGATGATCTGGTGCAGTTGGCCGACGGCTTTCTTGACCCCTTCCTGGGTCAGCTGTTCGGCGCTGAGCCAGCGCACGCCCCGTTGGCTAATATCGCCGAGCGCAAAGATATTCTCGCTCAGCGATTGCTGCGTTTCATCAAAGCGCGCTGAC
>JAICHC010000139.1 GCA_025922795.1 Candidatus Binatia bacterium
CGCCCATGGCGGTTGATCGCGCTGGCCTTCAAATCCTTGCGCCGGCTGTGGCCGGATTACGATCTCTGGCGCGATTTCCCGTACGAATACGAGAAAGATCGGCTTGCCATCGACCTCATCAATGGCAGTGAGCTGCTGCGCCGTTGGGTGGATGATCCCGCCGCAACCGCTGCTGATCTCGACAGGCTTGCCGAGCCGGACGAGAAATTGTGGCGGGAAGAGCGGGAAGCTTTGCTGCTCTACCGGTGAATCGACGCAGTCACTCACGTCCATCAACCTGCTCCTACTTCAACCCCAGTGCCTTAATGAAGCCGCTTTCGTCCAACTCTCTCATAACACTGTTGTCCAGTATTTCTTCCGCTTTGACGTCGCGGACCTTGGGATTGTCGCGGGCGGTGAAGTCGATGAGCGTTTTCCACCCTTTGTCGATCGGATAGGGCACCTTGCTGCGGATCTTCAAGATATAAATGTTATAGGCGATATCGAGTAACTCGTTATCGGTGATGCCGGTGTAGCCGGCCAGGATTTTCTTGCTGAGCGATTTGTTCTCAAGGTTTAACTTGATGGCTTCGAGATAGGCTTTCATAAAGCTCATCACTGACGGCCGCTTTGCCTGCAGATATCGCCTGGTTGTGGCGATGCCGTTGAACGGGAAATCTTCACCGAGTTTGGAAATATCGATGATCGCGTTGAAACCCTCCCGCTCCAGCATTTTGGCGAAAGAGTTTCCGAGGCCCATGGCCGCACCGGCGATCTGTCTTTGCTGCAGCGCAGAATAGGTTTCGCGCAGCCCGCCGGTGTAGATAATTTTCACGTCCTTGTCCGGCACGAGCCCGTGATGGGTCAAGCCGAACCGCGCCCAGTAGTCGGTATTCGCCCCACGCCGAGTCACACCGATGGCTTGACCTTTGAGATCGGCGACTTGCTTGATCTCCGGTCGCGCCATGATTTGCGCCGCCATGCTGTTTATAGTGGTTGCTATGTAGGCCATGTCGACCCCGGCGGCTTTGCCAAACAGCGCTGCCGAGCCGCCGATCTGGCCGATTTGAATATCGCCAGCGATCATCACCGGGACAATGCGCGTGCTGCCGCCCAAGTAGACCGTGGAAACTTCCAAACCGTATTTCTCGAAGAGATTTGCCTTAGCCGCCGTAACCAGAGTCCATTCCGCGGGGCTGATCGAAGAATAACCGGCCACGAGCTTTTCGGCGGCCATCGACGAACTTGTTTCGTTGACGAGCAATTGAAAGACGACGGTGAGTCCGACTACGAGAGTTCTCATCGTTTGCCTCCGCGACACGTTCGATTGTCCTAGTACGCTCCTAGCAGGCGCGCCGACGCAGCGTCAATCCCAAACTGTGAATGCTCATTTCTCAATTGTAGGAAGTGGGGCCATCGTTTCTCGCAGAAATCGGAAAGACTCTTCGCAGCCACTCGCAATCTCCTGAAGCGTCACTGGCTTTATGCATGGCACTCTCCTTGCTTTTGATCCATTGAGCACCAACAAAGCCGCTTAAGACTAAGGAGGGGAGAATGTTTACCGACAAGATCGAATTAGCAGATTTCGACAAAATGGAGCCGGAGTACAAAGAACTTTTAGGTCATGTGCTGACGATTCAAGCCGACTGCGAGATCGGCGGGCCGCACTTGTACGTGGAAAAGATGTTGCCGGCGGCGCCGACCAAGCTCGATCAATTGATCGTCGCGCGCACCGCCGCCGAGGAGATCGACCATTTTCGTAAAATCGCCCGTGTAGCCGGAGACATCGGGGTCGACGTTTCTTTCGTGCTGAGCCAGCCGAACGAGAAGCGCTTTGTCGACGCCTTTCGCGGTGTGATCGACACGTGGGAGGACAATGCGGTGTTCGGCTTTTTGATTGACCGGGTTGGGCGCTATCAGCTGGAGGAATTTTTTGATTGCAGCTACCTGCCGCTCCAACGGATTCTCCCCGATATCGTAATGGAGGAACTGGGTCACATCGAGTACGGCTTTAATAAGACCGTGGAGCTAATTCAGTCGGGCGACGAGGGCAAGGCCAAGGCGCAAAAGGCGGTGGATTTCTGGTACGTACGCGCTCTGGATATGTTCGGCAGAGCTGGGTCGAAGCGTTCCGAGCGCTATCGTTACTGGGGCCTCAAACGACGCACCAATGAACAGGCGCGGCAAGATTATCAGACCGAAGTCAACCCGATCCTGAAGAAGATCGGACTCACGGTTCCGGATCCGCTGAAAGGGCGGCGCTATCTATAAAGCGCGAAGGAGGGAATATGCCGGAAGCAGCACCAAATACGGAAAAACTGGACGAGCATCTAAGAGCAGTTGTGCAAGCGCTCCACGGGGCGGTTAAGCAGGGAATCCCGCACGTGAAAGAACCGGAGATCGTCGATAAGGCGGTCGCAGACTGCAAGGAATTACTCGACGAAATCATGAAGGGAGAGGTTAAGGAGTGGCTTAATTAGGCAACGACCGGTGAGCTGGCGATAGAAGAACTCGCAAAGGACGCAAAGGCATCAAGCCGCACTGAAGCCCAATTTTCTTTCGATGTAATTCTCATAAATCCGGTAAAGCATTTCCATGGACGCGATATCGACCCACTCGTCGAGAGCGTGCAGGCTGCCGACGTAAGGCCGCGTCATAATGACGGGTATGCCATGGCGCGCGAGGTAGCGAGCGTCGCTGCCGCCGTGCTCGCGTATCAACCGTACCGGCGCGCCGGTGATCTCCTCGGTCACTTTGAGATAAAGCGGGTCCGGCGCCAGGTTGGTGGGCTCGGCGGCGACCAGGACTTCCAATTCCATTTGCTCGTCCAATAATCGTTCGATGCCTGCTTGCATTTTCGCAACCGTGTGCGGCGCCGGGAAGCGGATGTCGCAGGTCACTTCGGCGCGATCAGGGACGCGGTTGGGTACGCGGTTTTGCGTTTCCACTACTGTGAATGTGCAGGTTGGATGCCAATGGTTGTCGCCCTTTTTGAGTCCATCGAAGTGAGCGCGAATCCTACCAAGGGCACTAATGATCCGCTCGCAAGCGTTGTCGGCCAGCCATGGCCGGCTGCCGTGGCCCGCCGTACCGCGGGCCACGATTTTCACATGCAGCGTGCCTTTTTCTTCAACTGCGATGTCGTTGAGCGAACCGGAATCGGGAATGATGGCCGTGCCGCAGCGCATCCCGGCCTGCTCGAAGAGAAAGCGCGTGCCGTGAGTGCCGCCCCGTTCTTCGTCCGAGGTGACCGCCAAACCCAAGGAGGCACCGGGATGCCTTTCATGAATCGTGCGAAAAACTTCCAGCAGGATCGCCAACTCGCCCTTCATGTCACCCGCGCCAGGGCCGTAAATTTTTCCATCTTTCAGAGCCGAACTGTATTCCGTGCCGGGCGGCAAAGAGACCACATCAAGGTGAGCCAGCAATAGGATCGCAGGCGCTGCTGCGCGGGTCGGCAGAAAGACGGTGCACGGAGCGTTGCCCTCGCGATAACGGTGCACGGTCACAGCGTCTGAAACCTCCGCATGGTGAATGACGAATTCCATCCCGCGGTCAATCTCTTCAGGGCGATCCGCCGTGCTCGGAATGAGAATCAAATCCCGGGTGATCTCAACCAGGCGCTTGCGCAGCGTTTCCGAAGCTTGAGAGCCCGTGTCAGTCACGATCGTAACCCCATTCGACCGGTAACTCGGACCACGCCCGATTGAGTAGCACCGTACATTCGTCGATCTGATCAGCGATGCAGACGAACTGGCCTTTCAACACTCGGCCCTCGAGGTCGGTATTGAAATTGAAAGGAATGATGCCGGCAGCCGAGCCGGTTCGATACAATACCCCGGCGCGTTCGATCAGCGCGATGAGATCTACTCCGGCCAAGGGTTTGCGAAATGCGATGTTGCGCATGAGCCAATCACCTTCGGGTTTGAGATGCCGGGCGAGAAAGGCCGGATAGGTGGCGCCGGTGACACGCGCGTTGATCTCGCAGAGGATCGTTTCCGAGCGTCCGCCGCGCTCGACAATGAGAAAATCGACGCTGCAGGTGCCGCGAAAGCCCTGTCGGTGCAACCAGGTTCCGGCAATGCCGGCCTGGCGCCACAATTCGCGCTCGACCTCGGGAAACTGCTGCGCCACCGGCGGGGGCGACATATTGCCCTGGTGGACGCTTTCTTCGCTGAGGATTTGTTCGGTCATGTCGAAGAGGAATACCGTGTCGGCGTTCAAAAACAGCTGGACGCTCGGGGACGCAAGCTTGCGCATGCCGAGAACGCCGTCTTCGATCCAGCCCTGCACCATGCAGGGGCCCTCGAAAAAAAGAAATTCCGGAACCGCGGGCATTTCAAGCTCGCCGATGGCCATGACGATCATGCCGTAGCCCGAAGCGCCGATCTGGGCTTTGACGACGGCCTTGCGGTAGCCGATCGCGCGGAGATTGTCCAAGCACGCGCCGACTTCCTCTTGATTCGACGCGAGCAGAGTATCGAAAACGGGCAACTGTTGTTCCACTTGATGGCGATAAAGAAGGTATTTGTTGTTGCCGTTCTTACTCCCGTCTAAAGTACTGATGGTTTGCTTACCCAGCAGTTCGGCGATCTTGACCAGCTTGGTGTCGGTGACAAAACCATCCACCCACTCGGCGGGATGCTCGCGCAGCTTCTGAAAGAGCCGGGTTTGAGTCAACGCCTTCGCATCCTTGGCGGAGGCCAGCCGTTCGTAATCGGATAGCTCGATGATTTGGTATTCCGGCAGCGGCAGACCGATCTCGTCGGCGAGATATTTCACGAGACTTGGCTCAGGTGAGACCTCGAGCAGCATCAGGTTGGGCCGTTCGTGAAACAGTAAATCGAGAATCGACATTACCCGCCCGCCGTAGGAATGAGAGCCGGTGATTTCATTCATCAATTGCCGGGTCTGATCGGTGTTGCCATAAAAGATCGAGTGGATGTTGGAGAAGAACAGCGCGCGGCGAGCCCACGAAGGTGGCGGCTGGCCGTGTCGAACTGTGACGGTGGGATTGGCGGATGGCATCGTTGACTGCATCTTTCTATCTTGCCAGCGCCAGGCGCAGGATATGCTGGATCAAGCGCTCGTAAGATAAACCGGCCTTCATGGCCGATTGGGCAAACTCATCGTCGCGATCCAGATTGGGATTGGGATTCGCTTCGAGTATGACAACCTCGCCTTGCGGCGTAACGCGGAGGTCGATGCGGCCGTAGCCGTGGATGCGCAGCGCGCGGTAAACGGACTTGCAGATCTTGACAATCTGCTGGCCGGTGCCGTTGGGGAAGGGCTCGGCGAAAACATTTTGGATGCCCCAGCGTTTGCGATAAGCATCGTCCCATTTGGCCTTAAAGGTGGAAAACTTGGGCTGGCCCTCGGGGACTTCGGTGAAGATGACCTCGCGGAACGGAAAGACGCGCAGGCGGTCGTTACCGAGCAAGCTGACGTAAATTTCCCTACCCTCGATAAACTCTTCGGCCAACGCTGCCTGGTTCATGCGCTCGTGGATGAAACGAACCCGTTCCTCGAAGGCTTCGTCGTTTTCGACGAACGAGTCCAAGGAGATTCCGTAGGAGGCTTCTTCTTCGGCGGGCTTGATGAACAGGGGAAACTGGAGGCGCGGCGGTTTTTTGATTGCCGCGCCCGGTGAAAAAATCGCGAAGTTAGGCACGCGAATCTTGTGATACGCCAACAGTTCCTTGGCCATGCCTTTATTCTTGCAGAGCGTCAACCCGGTCGGACTCGAACCGGTGTAGGGCACGCTCATCATCTCGAGCAGGCCGGCAACGTTGCGGTCGTAGGCGGAGACCTCGTTGAAATGCTCGGTCAGGTTGAAGACGACGTCGGGCGGGTTGGCCTTGATCTCATCGATGATCATGCCGGGCTCGTCCCAGACGCCGATGGTGCGCACTTCGTGGCCGAGTTTTTTTAGCGCCTCGATCACATGCGCTTCCGCCGCCCAGTCGTCGGTTTTCAATTCCTTGGTGAAATCCTGATCTTCCGGCGGTGTTCCGGCGGTATCGAAGAGGACGAGAACCTTGTGACGTCTTTTCGCTCGGGCCATAATTCAGGACTTCTTGAACTTGCCGGTCAGCCGGTAATGGGACGCGAGCGTCGCCAGGAACGCCGTGACCTCGACGCCCGCAGAAGGATTGCGCAACCGCAAATCCAGCTCGGCGCAACGATCCGTCAAGGCGCGCAGCAAACGGTTGAGGGTGAACTTCGGTTCGCCGGTCCAGGTCGAGACGGCCTGCAGAATCATTTTGCTCGAACGGCGCAAAAACACCGCGGCGCGCTCGTTCTCCGGCGCCGCAGCCGCGTCGACGAAGAGCCTGCGCAGATCGGCGTCGAAAAATTCCGGAAAGTCTTGGGCGTAAGTTTTGCGCCGGCGCTTGTAGTATAGAGCCAGGCGCGAGCGCAAACGCGAAGCCTCGCTCATCTTGGTTTTGACGAACACCAGGGGCGGTTTGCCGGCGAGCTTGTTCATTAGCTCATCGACGTATTCGAGCTTGGTCAGAGCTTTCCAGCCGCGATACTGGCGGCGCCAGTCGAGATCGGGCGTGAGCCAGATCGCGACGGTTTCGGCGAAATCTTCTTCCGGGTGACTCTGCGCGTAATAACCGTCCAGGTGCCGCACGAAGCCGCGGCTGTACGGCCGGGCGCGAAAGCTCTCGGAGTATTCCAGCGAGACGGGGCCGAACAGTTTCTGCCAGGCTTTGTCCTTTTCCAGCAGATAGGCGTGATTCAGCACGTGGCCCATTTCGTGACGCAGGAGACGCATGCACCAGGCCTCGGTGCCGCCTTCGACTTCCATCATCATTTTCTCTTCGAGCTTTTTCAAGCGCGGATGGGCGAGATAAAAGGGGATAGCGATGGTGGCACAGCCCTCGGGGCAATACCACTCTTCGCCGAGATAGCAGATCGGTTTGACTAGAACATTTTTTGCGTCCAGCTCCGCATTGAATTTGGCAATTCGTGATTCGAGTTCGGTGCCGGGAATTCTGAGCTTCAAGTCACAGATACGCATCTGCAGTAGCTCGTCATCGGTCATAGCGCCGAGGTCCGGCTCGCTGTCCTGAGGTCCCGGAAGCTTTTCCGTCGATTCGTCCATCGAAACGTATTTTAACAGAGCGATGGGAAAGCGGCTAGAAG
>JAICHC010000140.1 GCA_025922795.1 Candidatus Binatia bacterium
CGATCAAGGAATGGCCGGTCATCTCCTGCGGCTGTGCCAGGTTAAGGAGCTGCAGGACGGTCGGTGCGATGTCGACGCCGGAGCCCGGGTTCAGCCGGCACTTACGACGCTCATCATCGACTAGAATCACCGGCACGAGATTGGTCGTGTGGGCGGTGTGCGGCATGCCGGTATCGTAATCGATCAGCTGCTCGATGTTGCCATGGTCCGCCGTGATCACTACCTTGCCCTTCTTGCTGATCGCTGCGTCAACGACTTTTCCCAAGCACTCGTCGATCACCTCGACGGCGCGCACCGAGGCGTCGAAATTTCCGGTATGGCCGACCATGTCGGCGTTAGCGTAGTTGGCGATCACAAGCCCGACATCCTGTTCGTGCAGGTATTTGACCAGCGCTTCGGTGACCGGCCGCGCGCTCATTTCCGGCTTCAAGTCATAGGTCGCCACGTCTTTAGGCGACGGAATGAGAATGCGCTCCTCGCCGGGGAATTTTTTCTCCTCCCCGCCGTTAAAGAAGTAAGTCACATGGGCGTATTTCTCGGTCTCGGCGATGCGTAGCTGGCGCACGCCGGCCTGGCTGGCGATCTCGCCGAGAATGCGCCGGATTTCCCGCGGCGCATAGGCGGCGGGAAGTTTGAACGTTTCATCGTACTGGGTCATGGTCGTGTACGATGACAACATCGGCCGGCGCTTGCGCGGAAATTCGTTGAAGTCGTCATCGGTCAACGCCCTCGTCAACTCGCGCGCGCGGTCGGCGCGGAAGTTAAAAAAGATCACGCCGTCTCCGTTTTGAATCAAACCCGCCGGCACAACGCCTTTGATCACGGTTGGCAGAACGAACTCGTCCGTGACTTTTTCTTTGTAACTGTCGCGAACGGCACCAAGAGCGGAATCCGCGTCTTTGCCGATCCCCTCGGTCAGGCAAGCGTAGGCTTTCTCAACCCGGTCCCAACGTTTGTCGCGATCCATGGCGTAGTAGCGTCCGCTCACGGTGGCGATTTTGACGTTGGGATAGGCTTTGAGCTTTTCGTTGAGATCGAGCAAGAACTGCTCGGCGCTGTTCGGCGGCGTGTCGCGGCCGTCCAGGAAGAGATGCAGATAAACCTCGCCGATTTGCTCCCGGCGGGCCATCTCGATGAGTGCCTCCATGTGGCGCTGATGGCTGTGCACGCCGCCGTCACCGAGCAGGCCCATGAGGTGCAAGCGGTTGCTCGCCGCTTTCGTCCTGCGAAGTGCGTCGAGCAGTACAGAATTTCTAAAAAAACTGCCCTCGTCGATATCTTTATGGATAAGCGTCAGATCCTGGTAAACGATCCGGCCCGCACCGAGAATCATGTGGCCGACTTCTGAATTGCCCATCTGTCCCTCCGGCAAGCCAACGTCGATGCCAGACATGGACAAGCGCGAATTCGGGTATCTCTCCAACAGGGCGTCCAGGTTGGGCGTTGAGGCGCCGGCGATCGCATTGCCTTCTTTTCTGGAGTTGATGCCGAAGCCATCCAAGATGACGAGAACCACGGGTGACGTGTTGCCCAAGATGATTCCTTTCTGCGCCGCCTATTCGACGGCAAGGCCATCCAGAAAGCCGAGATGGCTTAGGCTAACGAATCGTTGGCGATCTGAAATTGGTCGACGAGTTGAGCCACCGGCTCCGGTAGCTGCACCCGCCGCGCGTGGCCCCAGAGGCCGTCAAGATCGTAGAATTCACGGACGGGCTCATAGAAAACATGGACGATCACGTCGGAGAAATCGATTAACGCCCAGTGGCCGCGCTGCGTCCCTTCCACGGCAAAGGGCCGAATTCCTTCTTCTGCCGCGTTATCCTCGATCCCCTGGGCGATGCTCTGCACTTGGCGGTCCGACCGGCCGGAGCAGAGGATGAAATAGTCGGCAATGGATGTGTGCTCGCGGACCTCGAGCACAACTAGATCGCAGGCCTTCTTGTCAAGAGCGAAGCGTGTCAACAGCAGGGCTTTTTCCCAGGAACCGATCTCTGCCAAATTTTTCATCGCTCCGCGCGGCCGCTGTAGAGGCCGCGCCGCTTGATATAGTTCTCGACTTCCGGCGGCACTAGATAACGGATGGATTTGCCTTGTTTGACCAAAGCTCGAATCTCCGACGCCGAGATCGCAATGTCCGTAAGTTCGTCGAAAAACACCCGTGTACCGCTCTCATGACGATAATTCTTCTCTTTAAAATCATAACAAAAGAGTTTTTTTACGGCAATGCCGGTTCCCTTGAAGGGGTCTTTTTCTTTGCTGCCAGGCCGCGAGGTGACAATAAAACTGCACAGCGGAAAGATGGCGGCAAAATCTTTCCAGGTGCCGATCTCGCGAAATGCATCGAAACCGATGATGAAGTAAAGCGCGTCGCAGGGACTCTTGCGCGCGGCAAACTCTCGAATCGTGTCGATCGAATACGAGACGCCGGAGCGGCAGATTTCCGCGGTCGAGACTTCGAAACGGGGATTGTTGGCCACCGCCAGGCGCACCATCCGCAAACGGTCGCTCGCCGGCGTGGTCGTCTGACCGCGCTTGTGCGGCGGTACGGCGGCGGGAATAAAGTAGACGCGACCGAGACCGAAAGTTTCGCACACCTCTTCGGCGCTGCGCAAATGCCCCCAATGAATCGGGTCGAAAGTACCGCCGAACAGACCGATTTTCATAGGGCGGAGATGAAAAAAAGAAAGGATGAAGGATGAGGGATGAAGAATAAAGCGCGCCGCGCCTGAATGATTACCCACCCTCCCCCTTGCCCCATCTTCTTTCCGCCTTCATCCTTCATCCTTTAGCCTTTCTTCTATTCCCTCACCTGCCCGTCGCCAAACACGATGAACTTAGTTGTTGTCAGTTCCTCCAGCCCCATGGGACCGAAGGCGTGGATTTTGCTCGTGCTGATGCCGATCTCGGCACCCAGGCCGAGCTCGCCGCCATCGTTAAAGCGCGTCGATGCGTTCACCATCACGGCCGAAGAGTTGACGCGCTCAATGAATTCCCGCGATCTTTGATAATCGTTGGTGACAATGCTCTCGGTGTGTTCAGAGCCGTAGCGTTCGATATGATCGATGGCTTCGTCCATGTCTTTGACGATCCGCACCGCGAGGATCAAATCGAGGTACTCTTCGGTCCAATCGAATTCGCTGGCCCGCTTGATTCCCGGGGCCATGGCGCAGGTCTTTTCACAGCCCCGAATCTCCACGCCGGCAGCCTGATACTTGGCAATCATAGCCGGAACGAAATCGGCTGCGATCGCTTCATGCACGAGCAGTGTTTCCATGGCGTTGCACACCGACGGCCGCTGCACCTTGGCGTTGAAGCAAATGCGCTCGGCCATCCCCAACGACGCGCCCGCGTCGACGTAAACGTGGCAGACGCCTTTGTAATGTTTGATCACCGGAATTTTGGAATTCGCCGCCACGGCGCGAATCAGATCCTCGCCGCCGCGCGGAATGATGAGATCGATGTATTGTTCGAGCTGCAGCAGCTCGTTCACCAGACCGTGATCTTTAAATTGGACGACCTGTACAGCGTCCTCCGGCAGCGCGGTCCCGGCGCAGGCCTCGCGCAAGACCGCGCCAATCGCTTGATTGGAATGGTGCGCCTCGCTGCCGCCGCGCAGGATCACCGCGTTGCCGGACTTCAAACAAAGCGCCGCGGCATCGGCGGTCACGTTCGGGCGCGCCTCGTAGATCATGCCGATCACGCCGAGCGGGATGCGCATGCGCCCGACTCGCAAACCATTGGGGCGGCGCCAGAGCTTGATCACCTCGCGCACGGGGTCGGCCAATCGAGCAACCTCGCGCAACCCCTTCGCCATGCCCGACACGCGGCCGGCATCGAGAGCGATGCGGTCGAGCACCGCGCTGGAAACTCCCGCCTGCCTGGCAAACTCCAGGTCCTTGCGATTTTCTACCAGCAAGTATTCAATCTGCGCTTCGAGCTTGTCGGCCATCAAGAGCAGCGCGCGATTTTTCTCCGCCGTCGGCAGCGGCGCCAATCGACGCGCCGCTGCTTTCGCCTGTTTTCCCAGGCGGAGGGCTTCGGCTTTTAGCGTTAGAGCCTCGACGGTCATGGCGGATTTCCCAGCACGACGAGATCGTCGCGATGAATGATCTCATCGTAGGCCTTGTAGCCCAAAATTTTTTCAATCTTGCTTGTATGCAATCCTTTGATCTGATTCAACTCCTGCGCGCTGTAGTTCACCAAGCCTCGGGCGAACTCGCGACCTTGCAGATCCAGGCAGCGCACGCACTCGCCGACACCGAAGCTGCCGCGAATTTCCTTCAATCCCGAAGGCAGCAGGCTGCGGCCTTTTTGGACCAGCGCCTCGTGCGCTCCGGCATCGACGACCACGTCGCCGGCCGGTTTCAAGTTATAGGCGATCCAGTGCTTGCGGTGGGTCAGGCGATTTTGATCAGCCAGGATCAATGTACCCACCTGATCGTGAATATCAAAAACTCTCTCGACGGCGTGTGTGTTGAGACCACTGGTGATGATTGTCGGAATGCCCGCCACGGCGGCTTCTTCGGCGGCGGCGACTTTGGTCGCAATCCCGCCGGTGCCAAAGTCGCTCTGGCTTACACCATTGATGCCGGCTTTGATTCTCTTGATGTCGTCGATCAGCGCGATCAGATTGGCGTCGTGATGAACGCGCGGGTCGCGGTCGTAAACCCCTTCGACGTCGCTCAGAATCACCAGCAGGTCGGCGCTCAACAAGGTCGCGACCAGCGCCGACAAATGATCGTTGTCGCCGAATTTCATCTCCTCGACGGCGACCGTGTCATTCTCGTTGACGATCGGCACGATCGCAGAATCGAGCAGCATTTGAAAGGTGTGCTTGGCGTTGAGATAGCGCTGGCGATTGGCCAAATCGGCGTGCGTCAACAGAATTTGCGCCACACTCTTCGCAAATTTCGAGAAATGGCGCTCATAAAGCGCCATGAGCTTGATCTGGCCGACCGCGGCAAGCGCCTGTTTTTCGGGAATGGTTCTCGGCCGTTGCTTGCGGGCGAGCCGCATCATCCCGGCCGCCACCGCTCCCGAGCTCACCACGACGATCTCCTTTTTTTGGTCGTGCAGCGCCGCCAGCCCACGCACCAATGTGCGCAAGCGCGACTCTTCGATCCCGTCGCTCGATGACAGGATCTGGCTGCCGATCTTGATCACCACCCGACGCACCCGGCGCAAGATTTCGCGCTTATGCTCCAGCGGCGTCACGAATCGTCTCACTGTCTCGCCGGATGTCTGACAACTTGCCGCCGACCGTTTGCACCAATCTTTGCACGTTTTCGGTCGTGGCCGCTGAGATCGTATAGAGCGGGCTATACTCTTTGGGCAGCCTGCCCGCCAATATTTTCACGTTTTCTCTGGCATCGGGCAAATCGATCTTGTTGGCGACGACGATTTGCGGTTTTTTCGCCAGCTGAGGGTCAAATAACGCAAGCTCGCGATTGACCGTTTTCCAGTCGGCCAGCGGGTCCTCCGGGTCGATCTGAGAAGCATCGATCAGGTGAATCAGCAAATGGGTCCGCATCACGTGGCGCAGGAACTTGTGTCCCAAGCCGTGGCCTTCGTGTGCGCCTTCGATCAGTCCTGGAATATCGGCGACGACAAAACTTTTCCCTTCCTCATAGCCGACCACGCCGAGATTGGGCACCAGTGTCGTGAACGGATAGTCGGCGATCTTGGGCCGCACCGCCGAGATCGCCGCGATCAAAGTCGATTTACCGGCGTTCGGTAACCCGATAATGCCGACATCGGCCAGCAGGCGCAGCTCGATCTCGAGCTCGCGCTCCTCGCCCGGCTCCCCCGGCTGGGCGAAGCGTGGGCTGCGATGAGTCGATGAGACGAAATGAGCGTTGCCTTTACCGCCACGGCCGCCGGCGGCAACGATAACGCGCTCGCCGGCAGTGGGCAAATCGCCGATCAGTTCGCCGGTAGCCGAGTCTCGAATAATCGTTCCAACCGGGACGTGGATCAGCCGATCATCACCGCGCCTCCCGTGGCAGTCGCTACCCATGCCGTGCTGGCCGCGTCCCGCCTTGTATTGTTTCTGATAGCGCAGATCGAGCAAGGTCGTGAGCTGAGGATCTGCGACCATGACGACATCGCCGCCCGGCCCTCCGTTGCCGCCGTTCGGTCCGCCGCGCGGCACATACTTCTCCCGCCGAAAACTCACGCACCCGCGCCCGCCGTCACCGGCGAAAACGCGGATCTTAGTTTCATCGATAAACTTCATGAGCGCAGGTTTTTACTTTTGCCCTTCTTCTATCATCTTCCTACGCCGGGCAAAAAAAAAGCCCCGTAAGGGGCTTTCACATCACGACCGCTCAAATTACTGACCGGAAAGCACGGCGACGCGCTTCCGGTCTCTATCCTTGCGCTCGTAACGTACCACGCCATCCACCAGAGCGAACAGCGTGTAGTCCCGGCCCATGCCGACATTCTTACCCGGATGTATACGGGTGCCCAGTTGGCGCACCAGGATGTTTCCCGCGCGCACGGTTTCACCGCCGAACACTTTCACACCGCGTCTTTGCCCTTGACTATCGCGGCCATTGCGTGAACTGCCGCCTGCTTTTTTGTGTGCCATGACTCGTTCCTTAACAACTAAGCTTCAATTGCCGTGATTTTTAGCGCGGTTTGATACTGCCGATGACCGCGTTGCCGGCTGTAGCTCTTTCGTCGTTTCTTTTTGAAAACGACAACTTTTTTGGCCCGCATCTGATCGACGATCTCGCCGGTGACGGTGGCATTGGCGACCAGTGGCGCACCGATTTTTACCTCATCGCTACCGCCGACAAATAACACGTCGGGCACGGTCACCTTCTCGCCCACCTCGCCGCTCAGTTTTTCGACCTTGACGACATCGCCCTCGGAGACGCGATACTGCTTTCCGCCCGTTCTAATTACCGCATATTTCATAGGATTTTCCTGACGCAAGTTTTGTAGACAAAATCCGCTGATAAGTCAACCGTCGCTTCACCCCGCACGGTACTCCGGCGCGATTCGGATCGCTTCACCCAGTGGAACCTAGACAAACAAGCAGCCCTTGACACCGTTCAACATTATGGATATATCGCTCTACGATACTATCGGAAAACGATATATGAGTGATTTTAAGGCGATGGC
>JAICHC010000141.1 GCA_025922795.1 Candidatus Binatia bacterium
CTGCTGTTTCTTTTTTTCGGCGTGCTCATGGGACTCGCATTGGGCGCCATGCCTGGTCTTGGCGGCTTAGTGGGGCTCGCGATTCTATTGCCGTTTACCTTCGACATGGACCCGTTCATGGCGTTCTCCATCATGATCGGATTGATTTCCGTGACCAGCACCTCGGATACGATCCCCTCGGTGCTGTTCGGCGTGCCCGGTACGGCAGCGGCGCAGGCAACGATCATGGACGGTCATCCGATGGCGAAAAACGGCGAAGCGGGGCGCGCCTTCGGCGCCGCTTATACCGCATCGTTGATGGGCGGTCTTTTCGGCGCGCTAGTGCTGGCGGTCTCTATTCCAGTGATCCGCCCGGTCGTGTTGGCTTTCGGCTCGCCGGAGTTTTTCATGATGGGCATGCTGGGCATCTCCATGGTGGCCGTGCTGAGCGGTAATGCGCCGGTGAAAGGGCTTATCGCTGGCGCGGTCGGCTTGGCCGTCGGCATGGTCGGCATGGATCCGCAGACCGGCGTGATCCGCTGGGCGTTCGGCGCGTTGTATCTCTGGGATGGAGTTCCGTTGGTGCCCGTGGCGTTGGGACTCTTTGCTATACCGGAAATCGTCGATTTAGTGATCAAAGGAACGAGTATTGCCAACGTGCCTAAGGACGCGATGAAAGGCGTGTGGCGCGGCATTCGCGACGCCTTCGAGCATTGGTTTCTGGTGTTGCGCTGCAGCGCCGTCGGTGTGTGGGTCGGCGCTACTCCGGGCCTCGGCGCGTCAGTGGTCGACTGGTTCGCCTACGGCCACGCGATTCAGACCGAAAAGGGCGCGTCGGAATCCTTCGGCAAGGGCGATGTGCGCGGCGTGATCGCGCCGGAAAGCGCCAACAATGCCAAAGAAGGCGGAGCGCTCATCCCGACCCTCGCTTTTGGAGTTCCGGGAAGCGCCTCCATGGCACTCTTGCTCGGGGCAATGACAATTCAAGGATTGTCGCCGGGCTCGGCGATGCTGACAAAACACCTCGACGTCACGTTTACCATGATCTGGAGCCTGGTGATCGCCAACATCATGGGCGCCGGTATTTGTTTGCTCTTCACCAATAGCCTCGCGCGCATCGCTTTGATCCGCATTCAACTGATCGCGCCCATCGTTCTCGGCATCGTCTTCGTCGCGTCGTTTCAGGCCACCAGTAATTTCGGTGATCTTTGGTCGCTATTGCTGTTCGGCGTGCTCGGCTGGTTCATGAAGCGCTTCAGCTGGCCTAGACCGCCGGTCGTGCTCGGACTCGTGCTCAGCAGCATCATCGAGAATTATCTGTTTATTTCGGTAACCCGCTACGGCTGGAATTGGCTGGCGAGGCCGATCGTTATCGGCATCGGTCTGCTCATCGCCGTGAGCCTTTTCTACGGCTTTCGCGGCGCCGTTAGAAACCGCAATAAGAAAGACGACGGCCCTAAACCTCCGATCAAGTTCCAATTCAATCCGGGCGCACTTTTGACTTTGTTATTTTTGGCCACGTTCAGCTTCGGCGTTTGGGTCGCCGCGGAGTGGGAAATTCAAGCGCGGCTATTTCCCTGGGTGATCGGCATCCCCGCCGTCGTCTTATGTCTCGGCCAACTTGGCGGGGATTTTTTCGGGCGCAAAAAACGCGGCGAAGACGATACTCGCGGCATGATGGACTTGCCGGTGGACCGCAGCGTGCCGATGGCCATTGTGATCCGCCGCGCCGTCAACACGTTCTTATGGATTGTCGGTCTGTTTTTGGCGATCGGTCTTTTCGGTTTCGTCGTCGCCGTGCCGATGTTCGTGTTGCTGTATCTCAAACTGCAGGGGGGAGAAAAGCTCGGGCTATCGTTGAAGTGCGGCGCGGCGATGGCGCTGCTGCTCATCGGAGTATTTCATTTGGTTTTAAACGTTCCCTGGCCTGAAGCGATGTTTCCGCAGGCGGAAGAGATCATCCTCAAGCAGGTGGAAAGCGTTTACGAATGGACCTGGTCGGCGTTTTCATGACGGCCGCTCGGGAGTGCTCAGATTATCTATTTTCGCGATCAGAAAGGAGGATAAAGTGAATTTGCCAAAAAATATTTCAACACCAATGGTGCTCGCACTTGGAGGACTATGCCTTGCGACGACGCTTGGCTGCAGCCAAGGCGACATGAGCGCAATGAAAGCTTCCAGTGCTTCGGTCATGGGGATGAGCAGCGCCAAGGTGATGGTCTCGCCTTCTCCTGTGCCGTACCAGCGCAAGGTCAAGGTGACTATTTCCGGCAGCGGCTTTGCGCCCAATCAGGAGCTTGAGTTGCTCATGCCCATCGGCGGTGTTCCTTCGGACATCAGCGCGATGGTTAAACCGAAACCGAAAACCGACGCGCGCGGGGCGTTTTCCACAGTTTGGATATTGGACAACGAGATCCGCGGCAAACTCTTGGAGCCGACCAAGTACACCCTGGAAGTCTCAAACACCGACGGCGAAATTTTGGCAAAGGCTCCTTTTGTCTTGGAGAAAGTCGAAGCGAAGAAGAAATAACTCGGCGCCGCGGCTTTTACCCGGCGCCACCTTTCCAACCAAAGGAGGAAAATGTGATGCGATGGATAACATTCCGTAAACGATCGTTAAAAGGCCTGGCGCTGATCTCCGCGCTCGGCTTGGCTCTCATTTCGCTGCCCGATCGAACGCAAGCGGCGTCGGGGTTCAATCCAAAGAGGATCAAAATCTTAATAGGTTTTCCGCCCGCGGGCGGTCATGATCTCGAGGCCCGGGTCATCGCCCGCCACCTCCCCAAGTATTTTCGCGGTAAGCCGTCGATCATCGTGCAAAATATGCCCGGCGCCGGCGGCAAGATCATGGGTGCTTACATATACAACCGAAGCAAACCCGATGGCACCACTGCGGCGATATTCGGTAGTTCACAGCTACAAGAGAATATTCTCGGGGCCGGTGTTGAATACGACGTACGCGATATGCCCATCGTCTGGGCCGTACGCTCGGTTCGAGTCGGTATTGTCCGCGATTTTCTCAAGGCCAAAACCGCGAAGGATCTGACCACCATCGATCCCTCGAAAATCGCCGTCGCGGGTCGCTCGAAGACGGACTCGTCCTGCGTCACGGGCACCATGGCCTTGACGCTACTGGGAATTAAGAACTTCAAAACGGTTTGCGCTTACGCCGGCACAGCCGTCATTCGCGGTGCCGTGGAGCGCGGCGAAGCAAGCTTTTTCGAGGCCAGCGACCCCCACTTCCTCGGCCAAGGCGCGTTTGTCGAGCTGTATAAAAAAGGCATGGTCGTGCAAATGTGGCAATCCGGACAGGTCACGGAAGATGGCAAAATTGTCCGCGCCAAGACGGTTAATGAAAATACGCCGACATTCCAAGAGGCGTACCGGGCAGTCCACGGAAAAGATCCTTCGGGCCCGCTCTGGGAGGCGTTTAGAAAGGTCTATAACGACGTCCATAGCACCTTGACTCGCACCTTGGTTTTGCCGCCGGGCACGCCGGGCGACATCGTGAATGCACTGCGAGAGGGCATCGAGAGCATGTCCAACGATCCGGCTTTTGTTAAAGACTGGGAAAAGGTGTTCGGGCAAGAATTCGCCGACGCCCGGGTCCCTGCGTTAGAAGCGGAAAAAGTCAAAGTTGAACTTATGAAACCAGCACCGTGGCAAGATACGTTTAAAAAATTCGTTGGAATGTGAGTTGTGCCTGCGGCGGTGCGACGAGAGCCCGAGGCCGCCGCGCTAAACCCAGGCCGCGTCTTGCGGTGGAGTGATCTCCGTCATCAGACGCAGCCCCGATTTTCTTCGTCCCCCGTGAATCGGTGAGCGCGGCAGGATCCCGCGGCGACGCGATAGATCGCCGCGGTGACTCCGCCGAAGATATCTATTCTATCGATTGTCGTGCGTTACCAGCGACAATCATGTTCTGCGATTGATGCAAACGTGTCGGCGTTGGTGAACGCACGCTGCAACCGGAAGTCCTGGCGTCAGCTTCATTGTAGGTGTAAATCCACCTTCACCTGTCTCAATTGTGGGTCTTTTTCTGACGATAATCTCACTCGATGAATACTGCGGGTCGCACGGCTGAAATCGTCAACGATGTCTCAGTTTCGGGATTAATTCAGCGATTTCGACTCGGTTGAGAAAATCTTTTTGAGTTTGAGTCCAAATGATCGCGCTCGTCCTTCGTGTTCTTCTTATATGGCACAGAAACTGCGGTGATGCGGTGTGTTTGCCGACCCCCAGTTTGGGGCGGCCAAGAAGTCTAAAAGGGGAGGGTATCCATGACGATTTTTAAGAAATTAGTATTTCCGGCGCTGGCCGGGATTCTACTGTTAGCGGGACTAACCGCGTGCGAGACGGAAGGGCCGATGGAGCGCGCCGGTGAAAAAGTCGATGAGACCGTCGAGAAAGCCGGCGACAAGGTGGAAAGAGCAACCGATAAATAAGAGAAGGGAACAAATCGACGCGGCGGATCACGCCGCGTCGATTTGGCTTGGTGCGAGGGCAGGCCATTGCTTGACCGCACCAAGCCGCGAAGCCGCAGCCATCATCACTCAGCGCGGCACAGCCGCCACCAACCCAGTCAGATATCTCGCGTTGCTCGGGGTGCGGTCTCCTCATTTGGCGACTTGGCGCGAGCAAATCTCAGAACGACAGCCTACGTCCAAAACGTTCTGACCCGTTCGCATGGATTCCCGATAGTAGGATTCGAGAATGGCCGATTTTTTGCGCGCCGGCTTGTCGTGAACGAGATCCGAAACGTGATCACCCGTCACTAATTCGTCGATTTTTGTTGCGTGCCCGGCTTCGGCTTGCGCGGGTCTTCGGCCTCTGGCAGGCAAAAATAGCTCATGGTCGTGCCGTTGCTCGTAAAAGTCACGGCGTTGCCGTTGAATACAGCGTCTTTGAATTGCCTCCAGATTTCAAGTTTGTCTTTGATGCTGGCGTTACACCGTTGGATGGTATTAAAACCGGGTGCCGGGTTCCATGAATCTGAGGTCGGAGTTTGAGTCCGAATCCACATAGTCCATGCCAGCGCGAAAATTAGACCGCATTTTTTCATAGCCAGCCGTTGCTCCTTCCGTTGAAGGGCTCGCAAGTTTGACGATCGGCGAGGAAGTTCAATAGAGCACCCCCTGATCTCTTATAAACTTTTGCCCGCTAGACTCAAGAAAAAAATCAGCAATTTCGAGGATCCCCATTGGCGCCCCGATCTCTTGACACCGTGCTGCCGTGAGGCGTACGAGTGTTCATGACAGTCGCCAAAGGAGGAATCCACAATGGCAAGGACTTACGAAGTAATCGACGCAGATGGCCATATTACCGAAGAAGACTCTCAGCTCAAGAAGTATATGCCGGAAAAATACGTGAAACGTGTGGCGACACTGACGCCACGGGACAGCTGGGACCGGTCCCTGAGCGGCAAACTGGGCACCAGGGCGCGCGACGCCAAGAGCTGGCTCGATGCCATGGACAAAGGCGGTCTATCGACTGCTGTGCTCTATCCCACCAACGGGCTCAGTGTGGGCTGGATACGCGAGCCTGACGTCGCGGTGCAGTATGCCCAAGCATGGAACAATTTTTGTTCTGAAGAGTTTCAGAAGGTCAGTCCGCGGCTCAAGTGCGTCGCCCTGGTGCCGTTTCAAGATGTGCGCGAGGCCGTCAAGGAGCTGCGGCGCGCGGTGAAGGATCTCAAGTTGGTCGGCTTGATGCTGCCGGCCGTCGGCTTGCGTTTGCCGCTCGGGCACGAAAGCTTTTGGCCAATCTACGAAGAAGCGGAAAAACTCGATTGCATGGTGGGCGTGCACGCGACCGTGCGCGGGCCGCACTATTTTGCCGGCGACATGTTCGATCAATTCATCGAAGTGCATACGCTTTCCCATTCCTTCGCGCAAATGCTGCAGGCTTGCAGCATGATGTTTCGCGGCGTCTTCGACCGCTTCCCGAAGTTGCGCGTGGCGTTCATGGAAGCAGGCTGTAGTTGGGCGCCTTATTGGTTCGGCCGCATGAACGAAGAGTGGGAGAAGCGCGGCGAAGTCGAAGCGCCGATGTGCAAGAAAAGACCAACGGAATATCTAAACGAAGGACGCATTTATTTTCATGCCGAAGATTACGAGCCGATGATCGGTGCCACGGCTGAAATCTTGACCCACAAGGTGATCTACTACGCCTCCGATTATCCGCACTGGGATACCGAATTTCCCGAGAACATCGAGCACCTCGGCCGGCGCGAGGACCTGAACGACGAAGCTAAAAAGTGGCTCTTCGCCGAATCCGCCAAGCGACTCTACAATCTCTCCTGAGGAAATTTGGCCACCAAACGCAAGGTCTGCCTGACCGGTCCGTCCCGGCTCACGGTCGCTGAAGACTTACTGCGCTCCGCCGGCTGCGATTTGGTGCTCGGCAAGCCGGCGGACACTTTTCCGGATTTTCGCTATGAGCGCAAACAGCTGGTCAGCCTAATCGGCGATTGCGATATCGTATTTCCGGTCGGGCGCGACTTTATTGGCGGCGATATTCTGGATTCCTGTGAGGACGTTCAGGCGGGCGTCAAATCCAGCATTGGCATCGAAACCGTCGATGTGGACGCGGTGACCGATCTCGGCATTTTGTGCTGCAACAGTCCAACTCCGGAAAACTACATGGGCGTGGCTGAAGCCACCGTGGGGTTAATGGTGGCGCTGTTCAAGCGCCTCAAGCTCAACGAAGCTTACATGCGTGCGTCGGGCTGGAAGGAGGCGCAAAACCGCGGCACCTTGATGCTCGGTAAGACCGCCGGCATCATCGGTCTGGGCCGAATCGGCCAGAACGTCGCCAAGCGCCTCGGTCCCTGGGGCATGAAGATTCTTAGTTACGATCCCTACGTCGGGCAGGAAACCGTGGCGCCGCTCGGCGTCAAGATGGTATCTCTGGAAGAGTTATTGAAGCAGTCCGATGTCGTAACCCTGCATGTCGTCCTGACCCGGGAGACTCGCGGCCTGATCGGCTTCCGCGAACTCAAGATGATGAAACCGACCGCCTTTATCATCAACACTTCCCGCGGGCCGGCGATCAACCAAGCCGATCTCGTGCAGGCGTTGAACGAAAAGATCATCGCCGGAGCGGCGCTCGATGTGTTCGACGAAGAACCGCTGCCGATCGGTA
>JAICHC010000142.1 GCA_025922795.1 Candidatus Binatia bacterium
CCCAAGATCATTCGCGGCTATTGGCTCAAGCAGGTGATTAAGATAGGGTTCTTGCCGGGCAGAATATCATTCAAGCTTTGGAAGTGAATTTTATGAATGTCGCGATATTATTTTTTGCGTTGATCGGAATCGTTTTGGCATCAGGCCTCACTCCCGCGCACGCGAATCCGTACCTCGCCAAAACGGGCGAGCCGATGGTGCCGATCCGAGTCGCCACCTGCGCCATCAGCGGCGGCTTCATCCATCTTCACACGGCGCTCGATCATCGACTGTTCGATAAGTACGGACTTCGACCCGAGTTTCTGCTCGTCCGCGGCGCGGGTGTATCGGCCGCCGCTTTGACCTCCAACGAAATTCAGTTTTTGTATTGCACCGCCGACGCAATCATTCCCAGCCTCGCGGCAGGCGCTGAAGCCAAGATGATCGCTTCGCCACTCGTCGGCCTGCCATGGGTGATCATCGCGCGTAAAGACATCCAGCGAGTGGAGGATCTGAAAGGAAAGATTTTTCTCGCGACTCGTCCCGGCGGCACGCCGGACACGCTCATCCGTACATTGATCAAAAAACTCAACCTCACCGATGTCGGCATCCGCCATATCGGCGGCGCCGGACAAACGGAGGTCTATAGCGCTATCCAACAAGGTTTGGGGCAGGCCACCATGGTGACGCCGCCGCTCGATGCGCGCGCCAAGCGCGACGGCTTCCACGTGATTTACCATCTCGACGATCTGAATCTGCCGGCGATCTACAGCAGCGTATTTACCAACGACAGAACCATCAAAGAGCGCCCCGCGATCGTGCAGAAGTTCGTCGCCGCCATGGCCGAGGCCGTTCATTTTGTCGAGAAAAATCCCGACAAAGCGAAAGCGTCCGTGACCAGAGTTCTGGCGCTAAAAGATCAGGAGTCGGCGCAATCCGCTTACGACGCCTACGCCAAGCAACTGGTAAACCGGCGAGTCACGGTGCCGGCAGCGCGCGTCGGCGAATCCATCGAGAACGCCCGGCAAGCCGGCACGAATGTGCGCCGCAAGCCCGTGGAAACCTACGACAACAGCTTCGCGGAGCATCTGCAGAAAAGCGGCTTTCTCCAAGAGCTGTGGGGCGGCGAAGTGCCCGGCAAGCAGTGGTGAAGCTGGTCCTTGGCGTTTGACATCCCGGCTTTGCTTTCTCGGCCAAACGTTCGTTGCGGCGCGCGCCCACGCCGCGCCGCGCGCTTGTAAATACAATCCCGCCGTTTTATTGAGAACTGAGATCTTTACGCCAATGCTCGAGGAGCCGCGATCTCCATGCTCGACAAGCTGACCGACCAGTTTCGCCAACTTCGCCAGACCGATTCTCTGATGTGGCTCATCACCCTGGGACACACATTCACTCACTGGTGCCCGGCGACCTTTTACTTGCTGTTGCCGTTTCTGGTGAAGGAACTGGAACTCACCTATGCCCAAGCGGGTTTTTTAGTCACGATCCGAGTCGCGGCAAACCTGCTCGTCAACATTCCCGCCGGCATGCTGGTCGACATTATCGGCCGTAAAGCGCTGCTCATGGCTTTGGCGTTGATCGCCACCGGGGTACCCTATTTTCTCGTTGGTATTAGCCAGAATTTTTTCTGGGTGGCGCTGTTCATGGCGTTTGTTGGCATTGGCAATTATCTATGGCATCCGGCGGCGATCTCCACGCTATCGGAAAAGTATCCCGACAAGCGCGGCTTCGCCATTGCGATCCACGCGATGGGTCCCAACATCGGCGAAAGCATCGCGCCGCTGCTGGTCGGCATTTTGCTGTTGTCCTTGTCGTGGCGCAGCGTACTGTTTCTCAATTTGATTCCCGGCATCGTCATTGCCGTCATCCTGTGGAAATATCTTTTCGGCAAGCTCGACTCCCGCACCGAACGAAAGAAAGGTCTCTCGGCCCGCCAGTACTTGGCCGGCATGAAACAATTGGCGCAAAATCCCAATATTCTGCTGCTCGTCTTGGTCGCCGGCATGCGCTCGATGACCCAGCAGGGGCTGCACGTATTTCTGCCGATCTATCTGACCAACGAGCTTGGCTTGTCGAGCGCCGTCGCCGGCCTCTATTTATCGGTCACCCAGACCGCCGGCATGATCGGCACACCGATCGCCGGCGGCATCTCCGACCGCAGCGGCCGAAAGCGCGTCTTGACTGCGGGTTTGTTCTCGACCAGCGTTGTGCTTTTTGTGCTCGCATACTTTCAGCTCGACTGGTTTTTTATTACCGGGCTTGCGTTCCTAGGCTTTTTTCTCTACGCGGTTAGGCCGGTGATCTGGGCCTGGGTACTCGATCTCAGTCCCAAAGAGCTGGGCGGCAGCACGGTGAGTTTTTTTTCCGGTTCCCAATCGCTGTTGAGCTCCCTGTCCCCGGTCATTTGCGGTTTCATCGCCGACCGCTGGGGAATTCTGGCGGCCTTTTACTTTCTTGCGGGTACTGTCTTGATCGCAAACTTCATCGTGCTCGCGATCCGCGAGGAGAACAAACCAGCGCCGGCGCTGGTCGAAGAACCGGCGTAGCGATGGACTGCAAAAATACCTTCAGCCCATGGTGGCAAGCTGCAGCAATCGGAATCTGCAAAAGACATCGGCAGGATAGGATTCCTCCCGCCAAGGCGCAAAGTCGCAAAGTGACACGCCCGGCGTATCATCCCGAACGAAATGTGAGGGATCCAAGAAAGATTTCTCTTCGAAATGACAATCGGGGGCGGCTTTGCGTCCCTTTGGTGTCGCTCAAGATATGCTTTGCGGGAGATATTCCGAGATAAGGAGCAAAACCATGGCTCAAATCAAACACATTGCGATCCGCACCCACAACTTGGAAAAAACCGCTGCGTTCTACAAAGAGGCTTTCGGCCTCGAACAGGTCGGCGCCGCACAGAACGGTATCTATCTGACCGACGGCCGGTTGAATATCGCCATCTTGAGCTTCCGTCCTGTTGTTGAGGGGGAGTCGATGAAGCTCGGTGTCGATCATATTGGGTTCGCGGTCGACGATGTCGATGCCACCGTTGCGCGCATCAAAGAACTCGGTGGAAAATCTTTGAACGATCGTCATGAAGTTGTCCCAACCGATCCGGCCAAGCCGCAATCCTATTTCGAAGTGAAGTGCGTCGGCCCCGAAGACCAGGTGATCGACGTCTCGAATGCAGGCTGGGTCGGCGCGAAATAACGCCGCAACCAGAGGAAAAAAACGTTTCATCGCAGAGATGGCACGCCTCTGTGGTGAAATGACGCTTTTGCTTTGGTTGCAGCGTTGCCGCGCCGGGTCTTACGTGATCGTGGAATCGAAACCTTTTGATGGGCGCTCGGCCCAGACCCGCTCGAAGCGGTCGAGCAACAGCTCGGGCGCCGCTTCAACGATCATCAGCGCACGGTGTTCCGGTTTGATGAAGTCCTGCGCTACGCCGTGGTCAAGAAACGCGATCAGAGGACCGTAGTAGCGCGACACATTCAGTAGCCCGCAGGGCTTCTCGTGCAGCCCGAGCTGCGCCCAACTCAGCACCTCGAAGAATTCCTCCATGGTGCCGATGCCGCCGGGCATGGCGATGAACCCGTCGGACAGCTCAGCCATCACTGCCTTGCGCTCATGCATCGAGCCGACCACGCGTAACTCCGAGAGCCCGCGATGCGCCGCTTCTTGGCTGACCAGCGCATCCGGGATCACCCCGGTCACATGACCGCCCAGGCCAAGCAGGGCGTCGGCAATCACGGCCATCAAGCCGACGTTCCCGCCGCCGTAGACCAAGCCGTAGCGCCGGTCAGTCAAAGCGCGGCCGAGGCGCTCCGCCATCGCCCCGTAATCCGGCAAGCCGCCGCGGCGCGAACCGGTAAACACGCAAATGTTTCGTTGGCTCCCGTTCATATGACCTCGCGCCTCCGAGCCGGCCATGCCGATCTCGGTTGGCTCAGCGCCGGGACGCTTTGCCGTTGGCGCCGGCTAATTCGCATCCAACTGGCAAGGCCTCCTGGTCGTCAATGCTCATCCGCTGCGCCGGCGATTTGTCGCGTTGCGCAACCGCGCTGCAACATTTCCAGACCGTGCTCCGCTTCCGGAGCAATCACCGCGGTCACTCGCATATGGGCCTCCAAACGAGTGAACGCCGTCGGCACCCACTCACGTCCGGCCACGTAACAGCGCACCAGCACGCAGCCGGCGGGCAATCCAAGCTCGCGCACCAGCAGTCCGGCAAACTGCGAGTTGGGCTGGACCTCGAACTCGACCACGATCGGCTGGTGATGTGTCGCGCCGATACCGTCCCGCAGAAGATCGCGCTGCAGGAGCGCCTCATAGATCGGCATATCGCGTAAAACTTCGCCGACCGCGTAGGCGCAGAAGCTGGCGACGAGCAAGGGCAGCATTTGCTCATAACTGCCGGTCATTTCGGTAATCAAAAGAATGCCGGTCAGCGGCGCGCGCACGATCGCCGTAAAGTAAGCGGCCATCCCGACCACGGCGAATACCCCGGGCTCTGCAGCCCATGCCGGCAAGAAGTTATGAACTGCATGGCCGGCGCCCAAACCCAACGCCGCGCCGAGAACGAGCAGCGGCGCGAAAATACCGCCCGCAACGCCCGTGGCGTAGCTTGTGATCGTCAAACCAAAGCGGAGCACGAACAATGTCGGAATTGGCAAAAGATCGATTTGGTTTCTGAGAATGCTTTCCGCCAGATCGTGTCCCCCACCGACCGTCAACGGGTGAAACCAAGCCACGAGTCCAACCATGGCGCCAACGCCAGCGCATAGCACAAGACGCCACCGAGCGGTAAACCGCCCCACCAAACTTAACGTTAACAGCAGTGAGCGATTGAAAAAAATACCGAGCAGGCCGGCGACAACGCCGAGCAGCGCAAAAGCGGGCAGCGCGGTAAGCGGTGGCATCGGGTAATTCGGCACGGCAAACACCGGCAGTTGCCCGGATACCGAGCGTGCGACCACATCGGCAGCCGCCGCCGCCACGAACGCGGCACCGAAAACCGCCGGCCGGAAATCGCGTTGGACTTCCTCCAGAACAAAAACCAATCCTGAAAGCGGTGCATTGAATGCCGCCGCCAATCCGGCCCCGGCGCCGGCGGCCGTCAATGTCAAACGATCTCGGGGCGTCGTCTTCATACATCGGGCGATCCCGTCGGCGATCGCTCCGCCCATTTGCACGGTCGGCCCCTCGCGCCCCAAGGCCAAGCCACTGCCGATGGCGAGAACGCCGCTGCTCATTTTCACGGCGAGAACGCGCCGCCAAAACAGGTCGCGGAGCCGGTGCAACACCGCTTTGAGATGCGGAATGCCGCTGCCGCCGGCTTCCGGCGCGTAGCGAAAAACCAGCGCTGCGGCGACCGAGGCACCGGCCGCGGCGAACAGCACCGGGAAAACCCAGCCGAGCACGGGGAGCGCATGGGCGGATTCGACCAGTTGGTTGCGCAGTGCGTCGGCTGCTGCAAGCAATGCTCGAAAGATTACCGCAACGGCGCCGGCGCAGAGCCCGACCACAGCAGCTCTCGGAAACAGCTTGTGCTGCTCGTGACGGACCTCGAGAAACTCTTCGATTTCGGATCGGGCTTCGGCAGGGGCGTCTTTTTCGGACGATAGGGAGCTGGGAACGGGATCGGAGTCCATTCTACTGTCTAGCGAATAGCGACACCAAGGTCCAAGACATGGAAAAATAGTGGGCGAGAACGCGTCAGCGCCCTCGGCCCAACCACTTCGAGAACCGGGAGCGTGTGCCGCAGAAATGCGCCTGGTGGAGAGTCATCGATCGAACGTATCATTGCCACAGTTTCTGAATGAAACCCTCCTTTTCGAGTTCCTCGAAAAAACGCGCATCGATGAACTGTTCGGGCTTAAGATTAGCGACACGCGGATCGGTTTCCCGCATTTGATCCAGGACGGTCTTAAGAGATTCGCGCGAAGGGCGCGGAACGCGCGGAATATTGCGCACGATGTACATCTCATAAAGCTCGTCGAACATCGCCGCGTCGCTGCTGCGCAGATATTTTTGCATGATCTCGATCGATGGGCCACGGTGGGTCTTGGCAAAGTGAACCCCCTCGACGAAACCGCGGGTAAATTTTCTCACGGTGTTTTCATTACGCTTGATGAAAGATCGCGTCGTGACCGCCGAGGAAGTCGGAAAATTGATGCCGAGCTTGGCGATGTCCACCAGCTCACGGAAGCCCTCCCGCCGCCCGAGAATGGCCAGCTCGGCATTGACCACCGCAGCGTCCAGCGCTCCGGCGCGCAGTGAATTGTAGACATCGGTGACACCGCCGACCTGAATCACGGTGAAATCACGCTGGCGTTTGATCGGCCACTGCTCCTCGGCGTAGCGCAAACCGAAATCCGTGGCTGAGCCGAAGCGCGAGATACCGATCCTTTTGCCCTTGAGATCTTCGGGCCGCTTGATCTCGGGACGAGTCATCACGACGAAAGTCATCACGTTCATCGAGCTGGCGACGACGACCAAATCGCCGCCGGCAAGATTGGCGTTGATGACCGCACCGCCGGTGAAAACGCCGATTGGTACTTCGCCCGACTGCACCACCTGACCCGCGCGCCCGCCGCCCGCGACGTAGACAAGCTCCACGTCGAGTCCATGCTTGCGGAAAATGCCGGCTTCGTAGGGGATCCAGAAGGTCGCTTGCGAACCGCCGAGCGCGCTGTACGCCAGGCGCACTTTTTCCAGCGAAGCTTGGGCCAGAGCCTGCGGCGTGAAAGATAAGAATAATGAACCCGCCAAGAGCGACCAAAAAATAGACTTTTTCATAAATCTCCTTCCGGCAGACTCAAACGAATCTGCCGTTTTTAGCCGCGGCGCGCGACAAGAGCTGCTGCAGGGGCTCATCCGCAAGCGACTTCAGGCAATGATCGGCGTGGGCCAACGATAGGCATTGCGTCATCGGGTTCGGTACCGCAATACAGAATAGTCCGGCCGCGCGTGCCGCGGCAACGCCGTTGGGCGAATCTTCGAAGGCAATCGCTTCCCGCGGCGCAATGCCGATCGCGTCGAGCACGGCCAGATACGGAGCGGGAGCCGGTTTGTGAGCTCCGGTATCTTCGAAGCATTTGGTGACGTGAAAAAATTCCAACAGGTTGAGCC
>JAICHC010000143.1 GCA_025922795.1 Candidatus Binatia bacterium
ATCGTCGGCGCCATCGGCGTCGACGGGGCGAAACGGCCAGAGCAGGACGTGCTCTGCTGCCGGGCCGGTCTGGCGGTCTGGGAGAGCCCCGGTCACTGATTTTCCTGGCCTGCGTTCGTCGGCTCGCCAATCGCAGACGAGCGGCTGGCGCTCCGGCTGGTCGAGCAACCTAAACCACCACAGAAACCCCTGACTGTAGCGTTAAATAAATAACGAACTATGCTTGGCGCGCCGCGAAGAGTTTCTGGAACTCGCCGGTGTCGAGCCAGATGCCATGGCAATCGGCGCATGCGTCCAGGACGACCGAACGATCGATGCTGCTATAAATGCGCAGCAGTTCTGCCCCGTCGCGCGGGCATTTTCCCCTTTTATCATCGCGCTGCTCGTTTTCGCCACCGCGTCGCAGCATCGCCACCTGGCGGGCATCTTCGGTCAATAACTCGCTGAGCTCTCGCGCGTCAAACCAGATCCCGCTGCAGGATGAGCACCGGTCCACGGCCACCCGTTTGACGAAAAATTCGCCAAGAGTTTCGGTTTCGCACTTTGGACAATTCATGGTGAGACTCAAGCTAGTGGAATCGATCGGCCATTTCAACACGTTGCTGGCGATCAGAGGATTACTTGCATGATCGATGATAACGTGTAGGCTCGAAGCCGGATCACGTGAGGGGTTGCGCCTCGTGAAGCAAAAATCGCGATAGTCGGTATTCCACACGATCCGCTCCAAAAGGAGGTCTCCCATGAAAACGGTCCGAGACATCCTCCATACCAAGGGGCATGATGTTTGGTGCATCGGCCTGGAAGACACGGTTTTCGAAGCCTTGCGGCGCATGGCCGAAAAGGAAGTCGGCGCGCTGGTGGTCATGGACGGTCCGCGCCTTGCCGGTATCATCTCCGAGCGCGACTACGCGCGCAAGATTGTTCTGCTTGGCCGGACCTCTCCGAACACTCTGGTCAAGGAAATAATGACCAGCCACGTAGCCTACACTCACCCGGAGCAATCGATCGAAGAATGCATGGCTATCATGACCGACAAGCGGGTCCGCCATCTTCCGGTCATCGAAGCAGGAAAGCTAGTCGGCCTTATCTCGATCGGCGACCTTGTCAAATCCATCATCGCCGACCAGAAATTTATCATCGAGCAACTCGAGCGTTACATCATCGGCTGAACCGGTTACGGACAAACCTTGAATTCAGCGATGCCGAAGTGTATTCGCCTGTTCCATGATCTCGAAGACTAGTCAGTTCTTAGCGAAGAAACCGACAAGCTGGTTGCTAAAAGAGGCTGAAGGCGCTCAAGGATTACGACCCGTGCTCGGCCCTCTGCAGCTTACGAGTCTTGGCGTAGGCGCGATCATCGGCGCGGGAATCTTCGTCATCATCGGCATCGTCGCCAAAGACAAGGCCGGGGCGGCGACCATGCTGTCGTTTGTCGTCGCGGGTACCGCCTGCGCCTTCGCCGCGCTTTGTTACGCGGAGTTTGCCTCCATGGTGCCCGTAGCGGGCTCGGCCTACACCTACGCTTACGCGACTTTGGGTGAATTGTTCGCCTGGATCATCGGCTGGGATTTATTGCTGGAGTACGGCGTGGGAGCGGCGAGCGTCGCCCATGGCTGGTCGCACTATTTTATCGATTTCATCGGCCAGATGGGGATCCTATTGCCGGCGACCCTGGCCAACGCGCCGTTCGACTTCGATCCGGCCGTTGGCAAGTTTGTCGCCACCGGCGCCGTTATCGACTTGCCGGCGCTGTTGATCGCAGGGTTTATCACCATCGTGCTGGTCGCGGGTATTCGCCAGAGCGCCGCGTTTAACTTCTTCATGGTTGTCGTCAAACTCTCGATCGTTGTGCTTATTATCGCCATCGGAATTTTCTACATTGACACGCAAAACTGGAGCCCTTTCGCTCCCTACGGATACTCGGGGATCAGTTTCTTGGGCTATACGATCCTCGGCCAACACGGACCGGCCGGCGAGCCCCTTGGCATGATGGCTGGGGCTGCCATCGTGTTTTACGCCTACATCGGCTTTGATTCGGTTTCGACACATGCTGAGGAGGCGCGCAATCCGAGCCGCGATGTTCCGATCGGTATCATTGCCTCGCTCACGTTGTGCACGGTGCTTTACATCGCCGTCGCCGCGGTCCTGACCGGCATGGTTCCCTATCAGGACATCGCTATTGACGCGCCGCTCGCCAAGGCCTTCAGCCGAGTCGGCCTCCCATGGGCGCATGCGCTGATATCGATCGGCGCTCTCACCGGCATCACCTCCGTCTTGATGGTGCTCATGCTGAGCGCGCCGCGCATCATGCTCGCCATGGCGCGCGACGGCCTTCTGCCATCCGGCTTTTTCGCATCCGTGCACCCGCGTTTTCGCACGCCTTGGAAATCGACGATTTTAACCGGCTCGGTTGTCGGATTAATGGGCGCATTGCTGCCGCTGCGAATCCTGGCCGAGCTGGTCAACATCGGCACATTGCTTGCCTTCGTGATTGTATGCGCGGCCGTGCTGATCATGCGCCACATCGATCCGGACGCACCGCGGCCTTTCCGCTGCCCGCTCGTGCCGCTGATTCCGATTCTCGGCATTGCATTCTGCCTATTGCTGATGTTTTCCCTGCCCGTGGATAACTGGCTGCGCTTGATCGTCTGGCTGCTCATCGGGCTAACGGTCTATTTCTTTTACGGCCGCCACCACAGCATGCTCGCGCGCAGCCAAGAACCCATTCGAAAAATTTAAAGAATCACGCGCACGATCTCGCGTTTACGAGCGCAAGGATGGTTCGCCAGAGCTAGCGGCGTAGCATTCTATTTTCATAGGGCGGAGGGTAAGAAAGTACGGATACCAAACATGCTTCCCACACCTCGAGGACAGGATCATTTACTTCCTCCGATCCTCCGGCTTTATATAGTTCGTCGTGCCGCCGCCCTTCTGCGAATGCAGATAGCCTTCCACATCGCCGAGCGGATTGGTGTAGTAACGCATTCGGTGCGAGACTAGGTCGTCGGTCTTCAGCGCGGTCAAAAAATCCACGTCCTTTTGCATGTACGCCGCAATCTTGGCGCTCTCCAGCGTCACCGCATTGCGGCTGCCCAATTCATTGGCAAGCTGTTCGACGGTCGCCGTGAGTTGATCGTCAGGCACGACCTCGGACACCAAGCCGATTCTCTCCGCCTGCGCTGCCGTCACATTTCGACCGGTAAGCTGAATGTAAAAGGCTTTCTTGAACGGAATGCCGCTATGAAACAACGTCGACGTCGCCACCGCGCCGTAGCTACCGCGAATCACTTCGGGCATGCCGAACTTTGCCGACTCGGCGGCAATACATAGCTCATGAGCGTTGATTAAAGCCAGCCCACCGCCAAGACACCAGCCGCGCACGGCCGCAACCGTCACCTGGGGAATACTTCGGAGCAATTTCACGATCTCGTAGGTCGAACCCGCATGATCCCAGGGTCGTTTGCGCTTCCAGCTCTCGCGCAAATCGTAGAGATCGAGTCCCGATGAATAGGAATCGCCCGAGCCCGTCGTGACGATGCATTTGATCTTGTCGTTCTCCGCCAACGCCTTCAGAGCCGCGATCAACTCCGCCATGAATTTATGGCTCATGGCGTTCTTTTTCTCCGGCCGGTTAAACGTCAGCCACGCCACTCCGCTATCTTCGTCGATGTTTTGCAGAACAGTCGTAAACTCCGCCATCGCTTCCTCCGAGAAAACAGTATCAAAGAATGATCATTTCCGAAAACACTACTATGAAACCACTGACGAGAATGAGCGGAGCAAACCGCACACTTTCAGTAACCTGAGAGGCAAAGGCAATGGGATGGCGCCACATCTGAAAAGCCCTCACCCCAGAATTTTAATCGGGGCCCAGGTCCGAACCACCCGGGCTCCCGCTTGAAATTCGCGGGGAATGACAAACTCCCAGTTATTTATGGGCGAGCTGCGTCTCTGAAAGAAAATGCGACGTGCATTGCGTGGCCCTAACGTTTTTCTACCTGTGCAATGTCGACCATATCCCGTTGTCCGCTGTTGCGGTAAAGGCGTTTGCCCATACGTGGATAGTCGACGACGTCTTGCACGAGACGCTGGCCGATGACGAGGCAAACCAGCGGCTCGGTGCCATCGTTCACCGTTTCATGCGCAAGCCCGCCGGCCGGGAAAGCGATGAAGTCGCCCGGTCCGACCTTTTGTTTTGTCTCACCGATGATTTCGGTCCCATGTCCGGACAAAACATAGATCGCTTCTTCTTCGTACTTGTGCGAATGGAACTCGGTCGATTTGTCGCCCGGAGCGATCGTGATCAGATGGATACCGATATTCCTCAATCCAGTTTCGTCGCCGAGTGATTTGTCGAGGCGAATCGCGGCCGAATTCAACTGGTGAACTCGACGAAGACCTTCCATCCTGGCAATAGCTTCCGCGGATAAGTACATTTCGCCTCTCTCCCTGTTGAGGTTTCAGTCGTTCCAGTGGTTCCAAACGTTTCAGTCGTTAAGCAGATACAGTTGACAAAGCAATATCGCGTTCTTCCGAAACGTTTGAAACGATTGGAACGATTGAAACATCTGGAACGAGTTACTCTCCGTTCATCAAGAACGGCACCACGATCTCGGCCAACTCTTCCGGTTTCTCGTGCGGAATGTGATGGCCGGCGCCTTCAACCGGAACTATTTTTGCGTTGGGAAAAAGCTGAGCGCGGCGACCGCGCACGGATTTCATGAACTCGCTTTCCGTGCCATAGACAAACAAGATCGGACATTTGAGCCGGCGGATGAAAGCTTCGATCTGGCCCTCCGACATCGCCGTCGTTGTGCGGTAGCGCAGGATCGGATCGTGCTTCCAGCGATAACGCCCGCCTTTGAAGGTCGTTCCATGCTGCGCCATGTAAAGCGCCGCCCGGTCGGGAATCAGCGGGAAGGTTTTCTGCAACGATTTCGCCGCGGACTCCAACGATTCGTGCGGGAACGGAATCTCGACGTAGTCTCTGCCTTTTAAACGTTCAGCGATGATGTCCGGCACTTCGTCGTCGGCACGGGCGAAAGGACCGAGCGACTCGAGCAGCACCATACGTTTGACTTTCTCGGGGAACGCGGCGGCGTAAAGCAGGCACATGCTGCCGCCGAGCGAATGGCCGATGATCGTCAGTTCGCGCTTGTCCAAATGTTTGAGCAAACCGGCCAGGTCGCTGAGGAAATCCTCGTGTTGATAACCGCGGCTCGAAACCGGCCATTCGCTGTCGCCATGGCCGCGCAGGTCGAGCGCCACCGCATGCCGGAGCGGCACGCCGCGCTTGAGCAGCGCTTCAAGAAAAGCATCCCAACTGCGCCCCTGATCGCGCACCCCGTGAACGAAGATGTAGGTCTCTTCCTTCGGATCTCCCCATTCCCAATAGTGAAGTTTCAAGCCATCGTGGTCAAAGTAGCGTCGCCTTGGTTCCAGATTCATGAGCTGTTTTCGTTACTACTTCAATGCACTTCGATGCAAATCTAAAACCTGTCTTGCCTTCGATAAACGCAGGCCCCAAGCCTGTCCAGGGAAGCGTTGCCGATAGATCGAAAATCCAAAATAAATCTCCTTACCTTACCTTTCACGACTACCACCTCCCCTTACTTCCTCGCCTCGTCGATAAATTTACGCACGAAGTCGACGACTTCGGGAGGCGCCCGCAGCACTCTGTCGCGCAGCCGTTCGCCCTCGTCCCCGACGTCGAACCGGGGCTGGAAGCGCATAACCTTCTTTGCCTCGGCAATGAATTCCTCGTCCTTGGATAACGCTGTAAAAGCCTGTCGCATGGCAGAAACCGCTTCCTTGGGGGAATTGGGCGGCAATAAAGCCACCCGGCTGAGATTCTGGCTAGCCATATTCGCCGCCTTCAGCACTCGTATTTAATTCCTGTCGGCGCCTTGCCATGAATTTGCGTGTAGACCTCGGTAAAGGAATCGAGCTCGGGGTAATCGGGGCTCTTCCCCATCGTTCCGTCGGGCTTGACGACGTCGTGATAGTAGAGCGGGGTGACGATGCCGGTCTTCACCAGTTGCGGTTCGACGACGCCACGGTAGCCGGGAATGTTTTCATCGTGATACTGAATCTCGTTACGTTGCAAGGCCAAACGCGCGTCGTTGCTGCTGTTATATCCGGTGACGTAATCGTACTTGAGCCCAAGAACGTCGAAGGCGAGCCTGAACCGCAGATCCTTATTGCTGTCGAAAGACAGGCCGCCGGCTCGAAAACGTTCCGCTTTTGCAATGTCGGTAGGCTTTTTGATCCCTGGTGGGACATCGGAGCGGATGTAGCAGACGGTCACGCTTCCCACTGAAGCGATGAACGGCACCTTCATGAGGTCGGTCCGCAAGGATGAGCTCTTCATCATATGATGATTGTACGGCCCGGTAAAATAACCCAAGGTGAGAGCGTCAGGTTTCGCCTTCTCGCCGAGAAAATTAATTCCCGTGACGCCGCCGGCACCCGACATATTTTGCACCACGATCAACGGATTGCCCGGAATATGGCGGGCGAGATGACGCGCGACGATTCGACCTTCGATATCGGTTGGACCGCCGGCGGAGAAGTTGATCAAGAAAGTTATGGTCTTTCCCTGATAAAACGCCTTTTCCGCAGCAAACGCGGGAGCGAAAACGAAAACCAAACCGAGCAGAAAAAACACAAATGCTCTTATTTGAACTTTCATGATCTTATCTCCTTTCGGGTGTCCTGGCCTCACGTTTATAATCCGGACGAACTGCCGTTCACGGCAACCCTTTGCCCTTGGCCGCTCAAAGCACTCCTAACCCCGCATCCGCGACAATCATTTCCTTCAGCTTCACTTTATCGACCTTGCCGATTTCCGTCAGCGGCAGCGACGAGCGGAATTCAACCGATTTTGGCACCTTGTAGCCGGAAAGCCGCTCCTTGCAGAACGCAATCAATGCCGCGGCATCGGGCTCGAAGCCGGGTTTGAGGACAACCACGGCTTTCACCGCTTCGCCCCAATCCGCGTCCGGCACGCCGATCACCGCGGCCGCCGCGACGCCCGGATGGCCGTAGATCACGCTCTCGATCTCAAGCGG
>JAICHC010000144.1 GCA_025922795.1 Candidatus Binatia bacterium
CTCGACGCGCTTGCGGTATTCATCCAAGGTCGTTGCGCCGACGCAGCGCAACTCGCCACGCGCCAGCGCCGGTTTGAGCATGTTTGACGCGTCCATGGCGCCTTCCGCCGCGCCGGCGCCCACTATCGTATGGAGCTCGTCGATGAACAGGATGATTTGGCCACTTGCTTCGGTGACTTCTTTGAGCACGGCCTTGAGCCGATCTTCGAACTCGCCGCGGTAGTTGGCTCCCGCAACCATCGCGCCGAGATCGAGTGCGAGAAGCCGTTTTTCCTTCAATCCCTCGGGTACGTCGCCGTTGACGATGCGCAGCGCCAGGCCCTCAACGATCGCGGTTTTGCCCACGCCCGGTTCGCCGATCAGCACCGGATTGTTTTTGGTCCGGCGCGACAGCACCTGAATGACGCGGCGAATCTCATCGTCTCGCCCGATCACCGGATCGAGTTTTCCCTTACGCGCGAGATCGGTCAAATCTCGGCCATATTTTTCCAAGGCCTGATATTTTTCTTCGGGATTGGGATCAGTAATTCTTTGCGCGCCGCGAATGCCGACGAGTGCGTTTAAAATTTTGTCCCGAGAAGCGCCCTGTTCTTTGAGAACTTTGCCCGCCTCACCGCTGTCCTGAACCATTGCGAGCAGCAGGTGCTCGGTGGAAACATACTCGTCTTTGAGCGCTTCGGCTTCGGATTCGGCGCTCTCCATAACTTTTTTTAAACGCGGCGTAATGTAAGTCTGGCCAGCGGCGCCGGTGATTTGAGGCATACGATCCAAGGCTCTTTCCAGGCGCTCGACCACCATGCTCAGCGGCACCCCCAGCTTTTGCAAGAGCGCCAATACGACGCCTTCCTTTTGCCCCATCAAAGCGAACAAAAGATGCTCGACATCGATCGCCTGGTGATTACGTTTCTCAGCGAGCCCTTGAGCTTGCTGCAGTGCCTCTTGTGATTTGATCGTAAGCTTATCTAGGCGCATTGATTATCCACCTCGTAGTATGGAGAAAAATTAAGCATCGTTTGGCGCCCTGTCAAGAAATGCTCAAACAACTGCAGGTAGACGAGGCGAGACCAAGGTATCTGGACGCCGGCACTAGGAGAAGGTATTTGGCAGGAACGGGCTCTGGTCCAGACTGACGGATGCAAACCGCGGCAAAATGGTTTTCCTGGGGCGCGTGCGCTTGCAGCGTCGCCTAATCTTTAATGTTCTCGTTGGGTCGGAATCTCTCGCCTGGAGGACAATGGAAAATCCTGTATGGCCTTTTGACGATCTCAGCATGAGGCCGGCGGGCAGGCATCCAGGCGGTGCGAGAGATGACGGGAGAGATTCCTGTGAAACTGAAAACATGCGGGAAGTAACGAAATTGGCTACTGTCGAGGAGTTCCTTCGATTGGAAGCCGAGGAAATTTTCGTTTTCACCTTCGATATCCGCCGCGCCTGAGAACTGTTCCAAAATCGAGGCGCTTACCGCTTAGAGTGCTGACGCGGGTGGCTGAATCGTAATACCTACACCTTTGGCGATATCAAATTCGAGCTGCGTGGGTTTCACGTTGGTACAACGCATCTTTTCGACGATCAGCGTGCGTATGAGACCATCGCCCTTCCAAATCATTTCAAGCACGATGGCGCCGGCGACGAGATACTCTTCGATACCGTGCATACTGCGCTCCCCAGTCCGCGGAACGGCGTAGGAAGTCAGGACATTGGTTGTTTGCATCGAGGTGCGCAGAAGTTTGACCAGTAAGCGTGTCTGATCTTGAATCCTCGCAGCGCTATCGCGCAATAAAACGAAAGGACCCGCCGGATCCAGGACCATTCTCTTTGCGCCCACTTGGTTGACGAAGGATGCCAGGTCGCTGACTGCTTTCTGCACATCGACGTGCCGTTCCTTCCCGGCGCCAGGAAGCGAACTAAGATAAGTTCCAGCGTTCAAAATCGCGAGTTCTTTGGATTCGACGTGCCGCTCAAGATCCCATCCCAAAGAGGCGCCTTGTTCGAGCACGTCCATCGGGCTTTCATCGGCGCTCACATAGATGCCCTTTTCACCGCGTCTCAGCCCGTCGACGAGAAACTGCAGCGCGAATATCGTTTTTCCCGTTCCCGGCTCTCCGGTGATGAGAATCGAACGACCTTTCGGCAGTCCTCCTTCGATTAGGTGATCGAGCCCTACGATTCCTGTCGGTACGCGTTCTGTCTGCAGCATAATCGTCCTTTGGCAGTGCAACCTTCGTTTGAATCAGACCGCACGCCTAATTTGTTCCGTTAGCTAAATCCATCACCGTCCAGCGGCGACGCCATGTGAAATTATCTTACTCGCGCCAACGCCTTTTCCAGCCAACCCCGCTACGCCAGCGCCGTTGTCTCTTGCGCAGATTTACTGTTCCTGCACTCAGATCTCCGTTCTGCGGCGGTGCAAATTGTTCTTGTTGAGCACGGTTCCCGCGCGGCTCGTCAGATACGAACTCGTCGCGCACCTGATTGATTTCACGCTGTGCCAACTGGCGGCGCAATGACTCGATCTCTTCGCGGTACTTTTGCTCTAGCCCATGTGCCGCTGCCTGCTTGTCATCCAGCGCCCATTCCTTCTGGCTGAGTTCGGCTTGCAACAAAGCAAGCTGGGCCTGAAACTCCGTCTGCATCCGCTCAACGTCGCCGGCGATCGCGCTTTGTGCCCGGCTGGTTGACGACTCCACTTGATTGAGCCGCTCCTGCAATCTATCCATTTCGGCCTTGACCTGAACCAACTCGTCATTACGGTCCTGCAAGATCCGGTTTTTTTCTTGCGCTTCGTGAAGCAGGCGGTCGATCTCGTTCCGAAGCGATTGCTCGACGGTGGACGGCGCCGTGCCGGATTCTTGGGGCGCGGTTCGGTCTCCGACGAGCTGCTTGTTACGATCCTCCATGTCCATTGTGAACTCCTCGGTTGTAATCCCCTCGTTCGGTCGGGGGTTTAATGCAATCTGTTCAGTTGGGTGAGGCTCGAATTTTCTCTCTTGGTTGCGAGATTGCGGTTCCAGAAAGCGCAAGCGTTCAAGCGACTGAGGATGGGCGGCAAGGAGTTGCTCTACGCTGGTGAGGGCCGCGCGGAGGCCTGCCAATTCGCGGTTATACTGTGGTTCCATGCGGCTAATTCCGTCTTCGCCCGCCGGTTGTGCTTGCTTGAGACAGATCTCCATCGAGCGGATTTGTGCCTGTAAAAGATCGATCTCCTTGATCAGCAGGAGGGCGGGGCTGGATCTGGAGTGTTTTGGAAAATCCATTTTCGCGGAGAGATCGGGTGTTGGCTGTGCTCCTCATTGGACCGAGGTTGAGGGACAAGCCAAAAACATGCCACCGTGCCAATCGAACGGGCCATTAGCGGATTAAGTACTTAAAACAGATTGAGTACTTAAGGAGCAGATCCAGGATACATATAACGGAAAACCGGCCAAATTAGTATAATTTTGGACGCGATCGGCAATCGCTGGACAATTTGTCTCTCTCCTGATGGTCTAGGAGTGGCGGCCGGGTTTGAAATGCTCGATGCCGGCCGATAGAATCCGCCGCTATGCCGATGCGTTTTCGCTCGAATATTGCCGGATTGGCTGGGTATGCTCCCGGCGAACAGCCGCAAGACTCTGAAATTATCAAGCTGAATACCAATGAAAACCCCTACCCGCCGTCGCCCAAGGTTTTCGGGGCGCTGCGGAGTGCCCTGCGCAGTTCGCTACGGCTGTACCCGGAACCGCTGAGCGACAGCTTGCGGTCAGCAGCGGCGGCTGTGTACGGGGTGATGCCAGCAAACATCATCGCCGGAAACGGCTCGGACGAGCTTTTGGCGATCGCGTTACGCTGCTTCGTGGGTCCGGGCGACGGGGTGGCGTTTCCAGTTCCTACCTACTCACTTTACGACACGCTGGTCGAGATCCAAGACGGTGTTCGCTTGGCAGTCGACTACCCGGCGGATTTTTCCTTACCCGCATCCCTCAGCGCGCAAAACGCCATCCTCACCTTTCTGTGCAATCCGAATGCACCTTCCGGCACAATGGTGCCTTTGCTGGAAATCGAAAAACTAGCCCGCTCAGTTTCCGGGTTTTTGGTCGTCGACGAGGCTTACGTCGATTTTGCCGCAAGCGAGGGTTCATCTGCGATTCCCTTGATCCACCGTCTGCCTAATTTAATAGTGTTGCGGAGCTTCTCCAAATCTTTTTCGTTGGCGGGCATGCGTATTGGCCTCGCTTTCGCCTCGGATGAAATCATCGCCGGCATGATGAAGGTCAAGGATTCCTATAATTTGAACCGCTTGAGTCTGGTGGCGGCGGGCGCGGCTTTGCAGGATCTGCCGTGGATGACCCGCAACGCACGGCGCATTCAGCGCAGCCGGCAAAGACTCACGTGCGCGCTCAAACGAATGGGCTATCAGGTGTATCCCTCGCATGCTAATTTTGTCTTGGCGCGTAAGCCTGGGCAGAATCTCAAACCGGTCTACGAGGAGCTCAAGCGTCACAAGATTCTGGTGCGTTATTTCGACGTGCCCGGCTTGCAAGATTGTTTGCGCGTCACGGTCGGCACGCCAAAGGAAATAGCAGCGTTAATCGGGGCCATGTCGAAAATCGCCGCTGAGCCGCCGTCGCAGCGCGGCTGAACGAAAGGAGTTGATTATGGCACGGCCGAAAATTATCGAGTTGGACCATATCGTGCTCAATGTCAGTGACATCGAGCGTTCGCTCAGGTTCTACATAGAAGTTTTGGGTTTGCAGGGCGAGCGTGTCGAGGATTTTAGAGCCGGCAAAGTCGGGTTTCCGTCGGTCCGCATCAATGAGGCGACCATTATCGACTTGTTTCCGCTTCCTTCACCCGCCGTTCACGCCGGCGGCACGAAGAACGAAGGTAACCTCAACCATTTCTGCCTGGTGGTCGGCGCCGAAGATTTTTCCGGCATTGTTGGTTACTTGGCGGCCAACGAGATCCGGGTGCGCGAAGGGCCGGTGTCGCGTTGGGGCGCGCGCGGACGCGCGACTTCGGTCTATTTCCTCGATCCCGACGGTAACGAAGTCGAAATCCGTTCGTACTGATTTTCGCGCGCCCGGGTGCCGTTCGGCTCACGCCGGCGCGGTTTGCTCCAGTTTGATCTTGAGGATGCGCCGTCCTTCCATGTCGACAATCGTAAGCTTATAACCGTTTTCCTCGGCCCATTCGCCGCCGCGCGGTATGCGTTTGAGCTTGGCGAGCATGAACCCGGCAAGCGTGTGATACTCCGACGACTCGTCAAAGGGCAGATCGAACTCGGTCTTTAAGTCTTTGAGCAATGCCGAGCCCTTGATCACCATCGAGCCGTCGGGCAATCGTTCCACTGGCCCGCGTTCTTCGCGGTCGTACTCGTCGCGGATCTCGCCGACGATTTCCTCGACTAGGTCCTCAAGGGTGGCTAGCCCTTCGATTTCGCCGAATTCGTTGACCACCAAGGCCATGGCCAAGTGCCGGCGCTGAAGTTGTTTTAAAAGCTCGCTGATCGGCAGCGTGCTGGGCACGAAAAACGCCGGGTGAAGGTGCTCGCGAATACGGAAGTCGCTGTTTTCCTGCAGCGCTTTAAAGACGTCCTTGTTGTAAAGAATGCCGGTAATCTTGTCGAGCTCGCCTTCGTAGACGGGAATCCGCGAAAACCCGCTGTCGACGAAACTTTTGGCCGCCTCGGCAAGTGAAGTGTCGGCAGCGATCGCGTGAATTTCGGTGCGCGGAATCATCACCGCTTTGACCGGCGTGTCGGCAAATTCGAAAACGCTGTGGATCAGCTCTTGCTCGGTTTCGTTGAAGATTCCCTTGGCGGCTCCTTCGCGGATCAACGACTTCACTTCATCGACTGAAATAAAACTGGCGCCTTCGACATCTTTACCGCCGAGCAGCCGGAGCACGGCGTTGCTCGACGCCGTCAGAGCTTTCACGATTACGGCGCTGGCGCGCGCAAGCAACTCGATGGGGCGGGCGACAAAGCACGCGATCCGCTCGGAGTGTCTCAAGGCAAGGGATTTTGGCACGAGCTCGCCGAGGACGAGGGAGAGATAGGAAATCGGCAGGACGACGATTAGCAAGGCAATCGCTTCAGCCCATCGCTCCGCAAAGCTGAACGGCAGGGCGACGATTTGCGGTTTCAAGTAGCCGATCGCGGCCGCGCCGCCAATAGCGGAAGCCAGCGAGCCGACCACGGTAACGCCGATTTGCACCGTTGCAAGAAAACGGTCCGGATCGTTCTTGAGCCGTGCGATGACGGCGGCGCGTTTCACACCCTTTTCCACCAGCGCGTCGATGCGGCTCTTGCGCATGGCGATCACTGCGATCTCGGACGCCGCAAAAAATCCGTTGGCGAGAATCAAGAGAAAAATAAGCAGCGCCTCGAGCCAAAAGTCGCCTATATTCATCGTTTCCCTCTCCTGGGATTCGATCCGAGGAAGGCCGAAACCGCGGGATTGTTGTGCGCTCTAACCAAAAGAGTCAGACAGGAACAGCCAATAATTGGGAGTGGAGCTGGACATCGACAGTCTGAAGATGAATTCTATCGCCGGTCCTGCAAAACGCAAGCGCTGTCGTTTACCCTGTACGGAGTTTCAAGTAGGATGCTGCACGGGAGCAGCCGGTGGGCGAAAAACACAACGAAACAGCCTCTATTCAAGGCACCGTCAGCCGGATTACCTACCGGCATCCGGACACCCATTATACCGTGGCGCGTCTCGATGAAGAAGGCGGCCCCGGGGTCACGGTCGTCGGGACGATTTTTCCGGTCGCCGAAGGCGAAGAGATCAAAGTGTCCGGTGTATGGAAACGCCATGCGCGCTACGGCTTGCAATTTCAGGTCGATCACTGGGAGAAGGTCGATCCGGCGACCCTCGAAGGCATCGAGAAATATCTCGGCTCCGGCATGATCAAAGGGATTGGGCCGAGCTACGCGAAGCGGCTCGTGGCAGCTTTCGGGCTCGACACGCTGCGGGTTTTGTCCGATCAACCCTTAAGAATTCTGGACGTCGAAGGTATCGGCGAAACGCGCGCGCGCCGCATCATGGAAGCATGGCA
>JAICHC010000145.1 GCA_025922795.1 Candidatus Binatia bacterium
CAAGCACCGAGAAACTCACAGCTTTGGCCGCGTGATTTGCGCAGATGGAGAAAATTTTCAAACATAGTAGTACGAAGTAGGAGATTAAAAAGTAATATTCCTGAACCTTCGTGCTTTCGTGGTTAAGTATCCCTAGGCTGCACTATTCGCTCGCCACGATCTTGTTCGATAACGCGCCGATCTTCGATGATGACACTTCGACGGTATCGCCGATTTTTAGAAACAGGTCGAGCGGCCGCCGACCGTCAGAGCCGCGCCGCGATTTATCGGCGGCCGTACCGGCAGAAGTGCCGCCGGCGATCACGTCGCCGGGGACAAAGGTGAAATCCTGCGAGAGATATTCGAGCACTTCGCCGAACGACCAGATCATCTCCCGGGTATTATAGCTCTGCCGCACGACGCCATTAACGCGCGTCTCGACATCGATGTCTTGATGATGGACTTCGCCAACGGCAACACAGGGTCCCATCGACACGGCGCCATCAAAATTTTTCTGCAGGTTATAACTCACCGCTCGGTCGGTACTGCCACCGTCGCGAATGCTCCAATCGTGAAATAACGTCACGCCCCAGACATAGTCGCAAATTTGCTCGGCGGGAATGTTCTTGCCGCGCTTGCCGATAATGATAGCAACCTCACCTTCGTAGTCGAAATAAGTAACTCGTCTGGGGAAAGGGATCGAGTCGCCCGGTCCGGCGACTTCGGCCGGTACCTTCCAGAACCCCCACTGGCCCCCCTTGCGCGCCTCTTCGGTGATCTGTTCGATCGTCACATCGGTCCTGCCGAGCCGGTTTGCCCACATGCCGACCAGGTGGGCGGCGTAGTTGCCGCCGACGCAGGCGATGCGGCGCTCCGGCCACGGCGCGTGTAGCTGCACTCGCTTTAGGTCGTGAACTACTTGGACACCGCCTTGATCGTCATCGGGACGGATCCGGTCAAACTGCTCGATCATCCACTGGGCGTCTTCGACTGCGGCGGAGCCGCGTTCGATAAAAGATAACAGGCGCGCGGGCAGGCGTGTCGCTGCTTGTTCGACCGCTTTAGCCTCGCCTCGTTCTTGAAGATGCCGCGTCATGGCGCCATTCAGATCGATCACTCGTTCACCGACCAGAGCGCCCATCCGGCGTTCCGGTCCATAGACCAAAATTTTCATCATCGTCCTCACTTCATTCGATATTCGTTGACGGCGTCTTCGTTGAGATCCAAGCCGAGTCCGGGCTTCTCAGTCAACGTGATCCAGCCGTTAGCCGTTCCGGGCAAATCTTTATAGATCGTATTCGCGGTAAGCCAGTTGTTGACGTGAATCTCGGCGCGCCAACCGTTGGGCACCGCCGCATGCAGGTGGATGTCGAAATGATCGCCGTTGCCGACCGGCAAATTGAAAGCATGGGCAAGACCCGCCGCTTTCATAGCCATAGTGAAGCCGCCGACCGAAAGCACGTGGATATTCAGAAAGTCCACGGCGTCTTGCTTGACCAGATCGGCGAGCTTGAAAAAATTCTCCCACTGCCCGGCGGCGATCGGGATACTCGTCTGCTTGCGCAGTTGAGCGAGTAGATGCGGGTCGTTATGTACGATCGGTTCTTCGAACCAGATCAAATTATACGGCTCGAAGCGCTTGCACCAGCGCACCGCGGTGTCGAGCTTCATCAAGCAATTGGCGTCGGCCATCAATTCAACCGCGTCGCCGACCGCGTCGCGCACCGCGCGAATGCGGGCCTCGTCTTCGGCGGGATTGTCCTCGCGATGCTCGCCGCTGGCGCCGGAAGGATCCATGGCGCCGCGAATGTTCGAGCGCCCGACTTGAATCTTCAGCCGGGTCTCGCCTTTGGCCACCCAATGTTTCGCCGCTGCCGCAAGTTCATCGCGCTGATAGGCTCTCAGACCAAAAGTGATGTAAGCCGGGATGGATTTCTGCGCGCCGCCCAACAAGCGCCACACCGGCGCGTTGTAGAATTTCCCCTTGATGTCCCAGAGCGCAACGTCGATGGCGCTGGCGGCAAAATTCCACACGCCGGCATGCGCGCGGGTATTAAACTTCCAGAGCATCTGGTGCATCAGACGTTCGTTTTCCAACGGATCCTGGCCTTTCAAAAACGGCGCCAGCTCCTGGTGGATAAACGCCGCGCTCGCGGAGTGCATGAATCCGCCGAATTGCGACAGGCCGACAATGCCGTTATCGGTTTTGACTTTCAGCAAGCGCACGGCCGCGCGCACGGGCTGCTTGAAGAGCGGCGGCGTGATAGGGATGTTTTGCAATTCAACGGTTTCGATCTCGGCAATCTTCAACGGCGATCTCCTTTACCGATGATTGATCCTGCTTATCGAATCGCTGCGGTAGTTCATTTGCTCGGAGTTTTCTGCGAGTCATCAGCATCCACCGCGCCGGCCAGGCATATTTATCTAAATGATCTCACGTCAGCAAGAACAAAATCACCCTTGCTCATCCAATGCGCAAGCATCGAGGTCGGCTGCAGAGATTCGGAAGCAGCTTGCAAAAGCAGATTCTTCGCCTACGGCCCTGGACAAGAGGAGCGGCTTACGGCGTGAGTAACCCGGCGGTGGATCGCAGCCGAATGGTCGCCTTCAACGGCAAATGGTCGGAAGCGATCCGCGTGAGCGGGGTGTGAAAACAGCAGAGCTGGTTCAGCGCTGCCGGCGGGGATACCCAAATTCGATCGAGGGCAAAGATTGGAAAGCGCGATGGAAAAGTCCGCACCAGCGCAGTCTTGCCCAGCTGGGTGTGGAGCCAACGCAGTGAGCGGCCGGTCGGCAGCCACTCGTTAAAATCGCTCAGCAAAATGACGATGCGCGTACGCTTTTGGGACAAGGCGGTCAAGAGCTTTTTCACCTGAAAGCGGCGCTCGGCGGGACGTAGTCCGAGATGCGTGACGATGACCCGCACCGGCTCCCCGCCGATTTCGAGATCGGCATCGATAGCGCCGCGCGGTTCGCGCTGGAGGTAGCTAAGATCGATCTTGTCAACGTCGAGAACTTTGCAACTCGTCAACAACACGTTGCCATAGTGTCCGTTACGCCGCTCCACGGCGGGCCCGGGCACGGCCTGTAAGCCGGTGGTTGCCGCCAAATAATTCATCTGATGCAATTGTTCATCGCCGCTCGAGTCAGAATGCACTTCCTGGAGGCCGACGATTTGCGCGCCGCTTTCCCTGATAATCTGCGCGATCCGGGTTGGGTCCCGACGCCGGTCGAGGCCGACGCACTCGTGAACATTGTAAGACAGGACGGAAAAGTCTTGCATCACGGATGTGCTTGGCGTATTTCAGCAGCCGTTGCCATGGCTTGAATCCTGTGCGTGCGGGGAACCTGCTTACTAACGATCCAGCGGCGCAAGGCGACGATCCCGAGCAGCATGATCGACAGGGTTCCTATGAGCACGATCAAGTTTAGCGCGTTTGGACTGCGTATCATCTGTTCAAGTCGGTTGGTAAAAAACGTGATTCCCACCACACCCGGACTCATGCCCAGCAGGGTCCCGTAAACGAAATCGCGAAGCGGCACATGCACGGCGCCTGCCGCTAGATTAACCAGTGAATAAGGCGCGATCGGGACCATTCGCACGGCGGCTACTGCCAGTACCCCCTGTCTAGCAATCAGGCGATTGATGCGATTCAGGCGTTTACCGGCCACCCGCGCGACGTTCTTGCGGCCGAGTTGGCGCCCAATGGCGTAGAGCAGTATCGCGCTGAGAATACAGCCGAGCAGCGAGCCAATGATTGCCAGCCACCAGTCCAAAATAAACGCAGCCACAAAGATCAGCAGCGTGACCGGAAACGCAGTGATGCCGCCGAGCAAAAACGCGCCGATTGCCCACAATGGCGCGTTATCGCTCTCGCGCAGCGCAACAACCCAGGCTGCAACGCTGTCGAGCTTCGACCACTCTTCGAAGCCAGTCCAGCGCCACAGCGCCGCAAGAGCAAACAGCGCGACCAGAATCAGCAGGCCGCGCAGCAACGCCCAGGTGGCTGAGCCGCGCTCTTCGGACCGGACAAACTCTTCGACGAGCTTCTCGGGGGCCAGCGGCGCCTCGGGGTCGACAACAGCCGACTCGGGAAGCATCTGATCCAGCCATTCCGGTACCGAGCAGTCGACCAGTTCCAAGGCTCGCTTGCGGCTTCCGCCCAGCGCGTTGATCGCTGCGATCAAAGAATGCGTTTCGCTCACGCGCGCGGCGACTTTTTCTTCGGTTGAGCCGAGATGCTCCGCGAGAAGAGAATCTCGCAAGCGGGCGAGCGCTTGTTGAACTTCCTGCCGGTCGCCTGCTTCCAAAGCCAAATCGCACTCGGTGTCGAAGCCCATGGAGCGGTTGCTCAGGTTTGCCGAACCGATCCGCACGAAACGATCATCGACGATCAAAAGCTTGGCGTGAACTGACATGCAACCCTTGCTTTGACCCTCGATGACCGGGCAATATACTCGCAGACGGCGATAGCCGTCTGCGTCGCGCAAACGCTTGACCAAGCGCCAGCGCAACACGTCCATTGTTGCCCCTTCGAGCCAGCCGGAGCTTGCCTGTGAAATAACGATCACGACTTCCGGTCCATCCACTTGGCGCAAGCGTTTTTCCAATGCATCGCCCACGGCAGCGGAGCTCAAATACTGGTTCTCGATATAAATCCACCGCCGAGCCGCAGCGATGGCGTCGCAAAGAAGCATCTCTATTTCCCGCGTCTTTTTGGCCGTGCCGTAGGCCGGCTCGGTTCGGGCAACAGCAACATTGATGTCATTCACGTCAGAGGCCAAAGCGCTCGGCCAGCGCACGCCACGATTTTTAGGCGCGCGTAGACCGTGGCCGGTCGCGCGCCGCCAACGCTCGCGCGCGAGCTCTCCTAACGCTGCGGCGATGTCTCCTTGCACTGCGATTTGAACGTCATGGTGCGGCGGCAAAAAGTTGCCGTTGAAATCCGTACGCCGCGGGTCCTCGGACCGATGCTCAGGGGTGTCCCAGCGGCCCTTGGCCAGATCGTTGCCGCCGACGAAAGCCACGGAATCGTCGACGACGACGATCTTGTCGTGGTGCGAGGCGCCCACCGGATGATTGCCATCCATGTGAAAGTGGACCCGGGGATGGCGGTTCCAACCCGGGCCAAAAAAGGGGATCATCTCGCGATCAAGCGCGAAAATCATCGCGAAATCCCAAACCAGAATGTGGACCTGGAGTGCGCGCCTTTGCGCCGCCAGTGCGTTCAGGTAGCTGCCCAGGCTCGGCAGAGGACTGTCATAATCACCTTGATATTTCAACCGAACGCGGCTGTCGAAATCCCAGCCAACAATAATAATTGATTCGCGCGCTTGGGCGAGTACGTCGGCGAGCACCGAAAAATAAGCAGCGCCATCGATCAAGAACTTGACTCGTGATGCGCGGGCAATTTTCCAACAATTGTGGCCCTCGCGAAGGATCGGCTCCGACATTCAGCGAATTCTACCAAAGTAAGATCGTAGTTCTAGTCTGGAGTAAATCGCAACGAAAAAGGTCGGGGCCTGTCCACGGTAAATACCCTGTAGGCCCCGACCTTTTGCTGCGTACGAGCGCGACAATTTAATCGGTTGCCGCGCGCCGGACGTTTAGCTGAGAAAACCGAACAACCACAACAACACAACCAGCCCGAGGGGAACGCCTAGCAGCCACAATAGAATTCCTGGAAGCATGCTTATTTCCTCCTATGCTTTCGGCCATTGCCTATCGGCGCGCCTGAGTTTGCCCTTGGAGCGCCCGTTTGGTCGCATCGGCCTTCCACACGTTCAGGGCCACATCTACTTTGTTTGCCCTACGACTGTTCTTATCGAAATCAATCTGGACCTCGTAAGAATCATCGCCCTTGACGATCTCGTATTCGACATAATCGGGCTTGTCGTAATTAACCGAAGTGATCTTCCAGCCCATTTTTTCCAGCTCGCGTCGATAGAAGGCTTTCTCCTCGCCGGTCTTCAACGCTTGCTCTAACTTATCCTCTGAGTCCTTCGCTGCTTCCACGCGATCGCGGTCACTGTAACGATTGGCAGCCTCGGTTGATTTTGCTCGCTCCGCAGCGTCTGTCCCGGAAACGGGAACGGTCAAGGTGACGCCGGCAAAAACAATGGTCAATAAAACCGTAGGTACTTTCATAAACAATCCTCCCTGCGAAATTTTCTTCCTTTCCTTTCTTTTTCAGCCCGTCGTTTGTACAATGCGCAACCGGCATGCCAGACCTGTCGTGAGAGAAAGTTCGGCAAATAATTGCCATACTTACTCACCTCTGAACCTCGAAAAGAACAACACGAAGCCGTCAGGAAAATTCCTTCTTTGTCAGAGTAACCCCGCCGGGAGGTCATGAGAATGCCGCGGACGCGAAGCTCAGGATTGATCGGGCTGTACCGAGAGCGCGACAGCGGGATTGTATCAGTTGACTAGCTCCACAACGGCGGGCTTGAGCATCGGTGCTCAATACAGAACGGCATGGTGGTTTGTGTGCGCCTTTAGTAAATTCTCTACGTGAAAGAAGGAAGCTGGATCTTGGATTGCAGCGGATCAGGGGGTACGGTAAACGGAGGTGCTGCCGCCCACCGTGCGCGAGCGACTATCGTTAGGAAGCGGCCTATAAGAGACAGGAGCCTTTTATGAAGCTCTTCCCGATGATCGTACTCGCGGCCGCGGTGACCCCAACAGCTGCAACGAGTGCCGAGTACTACATCTATAAGGAGCCGAGCGGGAACATCGTGCTGTCGAATTTGGCCGTTGCAGAGCGTTCCGCAGAGTACGCGGCCGGATCTCTCGCGCTAGTCCAAACCTACCGCTGGCCCGATGCCACGGCAGAGGATATCGCCGCGACGGAAAGGGAGAACCGCGAAACGGCTCGTATGAGCGCGCTGCGCGATCTGGCTTTTCAGACCGAACGCCTCGCTGACGAGATGCAACGGTCAAACGATCTCGGGTTGGCCGCGCTGCGCTTGCAAACTCTGCGCCCATCGACCGAGATCAATCAAGTTATCGTGACGACCCAACGTCTCAGACACTCGCGCCTTCTC
>JAICHC010000146.1 GCA_025922795.1 Candidatus Binatia bacterium
ACGAGATCCGCGAAATCGAGCCCGGGATCTACCTGGGGAAGGTGTACTGGGACAAAAAGCGGCTCATCGATTTCGCCTTGAAGTTTCAATGAACGTGCGCGCCGGGGCCGCCGAAATCAGCCGGTCGCCGAAGTCAACTGTTGAGTTCGATCATCGCCGCAGCGTCATCATACTTTAGATCGTGCTGCTGATCCTCCGCTGTCTACCTTTCACCGCGAAGCGTCTGCTTGCCAACGAATGCCTAGCCCCGGTTATTCGCGATGAAACTGCGACCGAAGTGCAATCTTCCGGAGCCGACGGCCGCGGGCTTGTGCCTCTACCAGGGCAACCAGATGAACGGTTCATGAAAGCGGTCTTCTACTTGAGGTCGACGGTTCATGGCTGAACAGAATTCTCGGGCGCGGCTCGAACGAGTCTTCTACCGCATAGGTCTCGTTGTCACCGTCACGTTGATGGTTGGCGTCATCATGGGAGCATGGCTGCTCGGCCGATTCGGCGCCGACACGGCGCTCGCTTACAAAAACGACCTCGACCATTTCAAGTATGGTTCGCTCGGCAGCGAACACGAATTCGGGATTCCCTATTGGATCTGGCGCGCGCTGCCGGAATTATTTCACGATCGATTACCGGGAGACGGCGCCGGGTGGAGATCGGTCGGCTTTGTTTTCGAAAAGGGCAAGGATCTTCCGGTCGGCATGTCGCAGCGGCGCTATCTCGGTTTCGATCTGGTCTGGCTCAACTGCGCGTTTTGCCATGCCGGGACGGTCCGCGAAACGCCACGGAGCGAACCGCAAGTTTATGCCGCCATGCCGGCCAACACCTTCGACTTTCGCGCTTTCATGAGGTTTCTGTTCGCCGCCGGTGAAGACCGGCGGTTCACGCCCCGTGATATTTTGCGTCAGATCAAGATCATCCGCGAGCGTGAAGGTCTGGATGATTTACCGCTCGTCGATCGTCTGGTTGTGCGCTTTTACGGTGTCTATTACATGCGCGAACGCATTCTCACGTTGCGCGATCGGCTCAATTTTATCGGACAACAGCCGGAGTGGGGTCCCGGGCGAGTCGACACGTTTAATCCATTGAAGGCTTATTTCAATTTTCCGGTCGCTCGACTTGCCCCGGAAGAACGCATCGGCACGACCGATTTCCCGTCGATCTGGAACCAGGGGCAGCGCGAAGTTTTGAAAATGAATCTGCATTGGGACGGCAACAACGTGTCGCTGGAAGAGCGCAATCGCAGCGCCGCTATGGGCACCGGCATTACGCCGCCCACCGGCGACCGACGCAGCTTGAAACGGGTCGCCGAATGGTTGCGGCGCCTCGCGGCGCCGCCCTATCCGTTTACGATCGACAAGGGACTCGCGGCCCACGGCGCGGCGCTTTACAAAAAATACTGCGCCGAGTGCCATGGTGCGGACGGCAAAGATTTTCGCGGCGAACAGGTCGGCAAAGTGGTGCCGATCGACGAAATCGGCACGGACCGGCGCCGGCTTGACTCTTACACCTACGACGTCGCGGTCAATCAAAATATGATCTTCGCCGGTTACGGCGGCGAACGGTTTAGCCATTTTCGCAAGACTTTTGGCTACGCCAACAGCCCGCTCGATGGATTGTGGCTGCGCGCGCCCTATTTGCACAACGGCTCGGTGCCGACGTTGCGCGACCTGCTGGAGCCGAGCGCCGGACGGCCGGCAAAATTTTACCGCGGCTACGATGTTTACGATCAAAAAAAGGTCGGTTTCGTTTCGGACGTCGCTGAAGAGCAAGGGCGGAAATATTTTCTCTACGATACCGCAGAGGCGGGCAATTCCAACAAAGGCCACGAGGGTCGCCGTTATGGCACCGAGCTTTCGAACGCGGAAAAGGATGCTCTCGTCGAGTATTTGAAGACTTTCTGAAAGCCGGTTTGAGTGCTCGGAGCGAACGGACGGAACGATGATGGCTGAATCCCAACAGAAAAAAAGCGGGTGGAAGATTGCCTTGTTGCTGGTCGCCGTGCTCGCCGGCGTCGGCGCCGCTATCGGCTGGTATAAATTTTTGCGCGAAGAGCCGCAGCCCGATTGGGTGACGGCGACGCCAGACACGCGCTTCAAATATGGCTCCATCGGCGCCGAGCATGACGCCGGCATCCCGTATTGGATCTTCTTCGTCCTGCCGCGCATGTTCCCTGAAAAGCTGCCGGGCCCCGGCGGCTATGCATCGCTGGGTGTGGCATGGGAACAGGGTCAAGAACTGCCGATCGGTTTCACGAAAAAAACCATTGGCTTTCCTCGAGTGGCGAACAACTGCGCCTCGTGCCATACGGCCAGCTATCGCCGAAGCGCCAATGACAACCCGGTGTTCGTTCCGACTGGACCCAATCACACGCTTGACCTGCAGGCGTTTTTTCGTTTCGTCGTCGACTGCGCCCGGGATCCGCGCTTTAACGCGGATGAGATCATGAGCGAAATTGCCCTGGTCTATGATCTGCCTCTGCTTGACCGATTGATTTACCGCTACGTGCTCATACCGATTACCAAGAAACGCTTGCTCGAACGGGAGCAGCAATTCAAGTGGGTTTACCACAAGGAATTTCCGTTGTGGGGCCGCGGCCGCGATGATGCCATGAACCTGACCAAGTACTTTTTGCTCAACTGGTCAATGGACAACAGCATCGGCCCTACCGACATGCCATCCGTCTGGAATCTCAAAAAGTACAAGCCCGAGAAGGGCATGCTGATGAATCTTGCCGGCGACAGCCACGACGCGCGCTCGGTGATCATCGACTCGGCGCTTGGCCTGCTCAACGCCGAACCCCATGATCGCGAGGATTTTCTCGCACAGATCGACTGGCTGGTTAAATATCTGAGCGAAAAGCCGGCGCCCAAATATCCGTTTCCGATCGATCGGACCTTGGCTGAGGATGGGAAACCGGTGTTCGACAACAACTGCGCCCGCTGTCATGCAAGCGAGCGCACCGGCACGCGAGCGCCGGTCGCCGAGGTCGGGACCGATTCAGAACGGCTCAAAACCTGGAGCAAGAAGGCCGCCATAGAATCCAACAAAGTCGTGCGCGGCTTCGGGATCGAAAGGCCCGGTCTGGTGGAAAACGAACCGAGCGGCTATATCGCGGCATTTCTCGACGGCATCTGGCTGCGCGCGCCGTATCTCCATAACGGCTCTGTGCCAAGCTTGCGTGACATGCTCAAGCCGGCTAGGGAGCGACCGAAGGTATTTTACCGCGGCTATGACGTCTATGATGCCGAGAACGTTGGGTTTGTGACCCAAGGGCCGCAGGCTGAAAGGGTTGGCACAAAGTACGACGTGAGCGCGCGATCCAACGGCAACCAGGGGCACGAGTTCGGCACGAATCTGTCCGCCAGGGATAAGGATGCCTTGATCGAATATCTCAAGACCCTGTGAGCGGATTCATCGTCCTGAAGAAAGAACACCGAGAAGGGTTTGGCATGAAAAACTGCAAAACACGAATCGTCCTATTCCTGCTTCTAACTTTCCTTGCCGGCGCTTGCGGAAAAAAAGCGCCGGAGTCGGGCATCGTCCAGGATGAGGCGTTGATGGTCGGGCGCATGGCGGAAACATTTCCCGCCGCCGATGAAGATTACTTCAAAGGCATGGACGGCGGCATAGAGCTGACGGTCAACGAAATCAAAGGGCGCAACAATTGGATCGTCTGGACCGGGGGCAACGACCGCTTCTGGGATCACCTTGTCGGCAAGAGCTTCGGTGCGGTCGATTTTTTGAAGATTCTTTCGTCGCACCCGAAGGTCAGACATTTGAGCCGCGATACGCGGTGGCGATACCTCGGGGTCGTTAATGAACCCTGCTTCGAGCAACCTCAGGAGCCGCGCGCCGATCGCTTCGGCCTGTGGCTTGACGCACGCCGCAAGGACTGTCCTCCCGATCCGTTCGAGAACGAACAGAAATATCCCGGGGTTAAGATCGGCGCGCGCGGCAAGAACGTACCGGTTGGATCGTATTACGGCTACGCCTCGGGAATCGTCGGCTTGCGGCTCTTTTCCAATCCGGACTTCGACGAAGCTGCGCAAAAAAACTGGGACCCGGAAAGGTTTTATACCGATCCGGCTTACTACAATAACAAGAATCTCATCCGTCCTTACCGCGTCGGCATGTCGTGTGGGTTCTGCCACGTCGGGCCAAGCCCGGTAAAACCACCGGGCGATCCCGAGAATCCCCAGTGGGAGAATCTCAACTCCAATCCCGGCACACAATATTTTTGGGTGGACCGGATTCTTTTCTGGGAAAAAGACGAAGCCAATTTCATTTACCAGTTGCTGCATACCTCGTTGCCGGGAACATTGGACACTTCCTTCATATCGACCGATTACATCAATAATCCGCGCACGATGAACGCGGTCTACAGCGTCGGCGCCCGTCTCAAAGCGGCCGAGCGTTGGGGGCGGGAAAAGCTCGCGGGCGGAGAGCTCAAGAATAAGCAATTCCAAGATTACAAGCAGACTGCCGCTCTGTCGCAATATTACAAGGCTCCGGATGCGGTCTGGACAGCCCGAGTCCTCAAGGATGGCGCGGATTCGGTCGGTGTGCTCGGCGCGCTCAATCGAGTGTTCATCAATATCGGTCTGTTCAGCGAAGAGTGGCTGCTGCATTTCAACGCGTTGGTGGGTGGCAAGCCAATTACGCCGATCAAGATCGAGGATGCCGAGAAGAATTCGAGCTACTGGAACGCGACGGCGGCCCAGACCGCGGACGTCGCGTTGTTCTTTCTCAAGACGGCGAAGCCTGACTTGCTCAAGGACGCGTCCGGAGGAGAGCAGTACTTGACCGCCGACAAGGCGACGCTTTTCCGAGGCAAGACGGCGTTTGCGACTTACTGCGCGCGTTGCCATTCGAGCAAGGTTCCCGCGCCGCCCGAGGGCGTCGACGAGCAGAACTGGGACCAATACTGGCAGTGGACCAAGACCGATGATTTCAAAAAAAAGATGACAGCGATGGTGATGGCGGACGATTTTCTAACCGACAATTATTTATCGACCGAACGCCGCATTCCGGTGACGCTGCTCCAGACCAACGCGTGCAGCCCGCTCGCCACCAATGCGCTGGAGGGCAACATCTGGGACAACTTCTCGTCACGAACCTACAAGGACTTGCCTTCGGTCGGCAAGATCGTCGTGCATAACCCGATCGATGGCACCCCGCGGGAATATGAGATGCCGGCCAACGGGCGCGGCTATACGCGGGTGCCATCGCTGATCAGCATCTGGTCGACGGCGCCGTTCCTGCTGAACAACTCGGTCGGTAAATTCAATCCTTCGCCATCGGTCGCCGCGCGCATGGATTCATTCAACGATTCCATCGAAAAGATGCTCTGGCCGGAAAAGCGCGATAAAGATCCGATTCTCGGTGACAAAGTACCGGGATTTATCTACCGCACGACGACGACCAGCTACATCAAAGTGGCTCCAGGGTTTCTGCCGCCAGCCTTGAACAAACTGCTGGGCTGGAATGACTGGGCAGCACGCTGGCTACCCTGGCTGTTTAGCGAGGAGGGAGTGAGCATCGGCCCCATCCCCAAAGGCACGCCGGTCAATCTCTTAACCAACATCGATTTGGAGAGCAGCAAGATCGATCTCGCAAGGCTGCTGCTCAAGATCAAGGCCGATCTCAAGGCGGTCGAAGGCAAAAGCGAGCAGGAGGCGGCGGAAGTATTCAAAGGCCTGGTCCCCGATCTTTTGGCAGTGAGCAAATGTCCGGACTTCGTCGTCAACCGCGGGTACTATTTCGGTACCAGCGTGTTTAAAGAGGAGACGCCGTTGAGTGATGAGGACAAGCGCGCGCTGATCGAGTTCCTGAAAACCTTCTAATGAAAATTGTTTCGCCGAGCGACAAGCCGCTCCGAGCGCGGTCAATAAGTCCGTGCCTTGTAGGTCACCGCCACCCGACCGCTCCTATGGCGGCTATTCTTGGTCTACGGGTCAAACCGCGGCCTGTCGTTTCAAGTGCCCGCGCTCTCCGCGGCTTGCCCCTCGGCGCCTTACTTACGAATCGTTCTGGAAATCGCGAAGATACTATTCTCGGATGAGCGAAATCGGCGCCACAGCGCGCGAATACGAATTCATCGTCGTCGGATCGGGCGCGGGCGGCGGCACGGTGGCGGCGCGCCTGGCCGAGGCGGGACATTCGGTGCTCGTGCTCGAAGCGGGCGGCGATCCGCTCGCAATCACAGGCGACCGGCTGCCGGAAGACTATCAAGTCCCCGCGTTTCATGCCTTTGCCTCCGAAAATCCGGCGATGCGATGGGATTTCTTCGTACGCCATTACGACGACGAGCAGCGCCAACGAAGAGACAACAATTACAGTCCGGAGCAGCGCGGCGTGCTCTATCCGCGCGCCGGGACCCTCGGAGGATGTACGGCGCATAACGCCATGATCCTGGTCTATCCGCACAACTCGGATTGGGACGACATTGCCGCGCGCACCGGCGACTCTTCCTGGCGCGCTGCCAACATGCGGCGATATTTCGAGCGGCTCGAGGATTGCCGTCATCGGCCGATCTATCGCGGGTTGAAAAAAATTTTTGGCGTCAATCCGAGCCGTCACGGGTTCGCCGGGTGGCTTTCGACAGAGCGGCCGCGCCCGCCGCGCGAAGCCTTACGAGACCGCGAAATGATGGACGTGATCGAGCGCTCGGCCTTCGGCGCCATTGCCGCGTTGGGGCACCCACTCAAGCGCTTCTTCTGGTTTCTGCGCGCCAAGGGCGATCCCAACGACTGGCGCATCGTGCGGCGTAACGCCTTCGGCATTCGCTATGTGCCGCTGACAACCGCCGGGCATGAGCGAATCGGCAGCCGCGAGCGGCTGCTCGAGGCGGCGCGCCGCTTTCCCGACAAGCTGTACATCGAGCTCGATGCGTTGGCGAGCCGAATCTTGTTCGACGACCGGCAGCGCTCGGTCGGCGTCGAGTATCTCAAAGGGAGAAATCTCTATCGCGCTCATGCTCATCCCGCTGCCGATCCCGGCGAGCGTCGCCAGGCGCGGGCGGCGCGCGAG
>JAICHC010000147.1 GCA_025922795.1 Candidatus Binatia bacterium
AAAGGACGCTTTCGCACCCACGCCCAAAATTAAGCACTCGGGGCGTGGATCGGGTGGTGGCCAATGACGCCCAGACGCTTTGCCTCGGCTTAGAACGAGTCGTCCCTTCGTGTCCAAACCCTGTTGTCTAGATACTTATGAATTCCTTAATAGTTTTCGCTGGAAGACGGCGGAACGGGAAAAACCACTACGTTGGGGAGATGAACTTCGATGGAGACCCGGTGGCCGACAGGCCAATGGACGGGTTTTCGCTGTTCCAGATGGACGGTTGCGCCCGAGGGCAGACGAAGCCGGTAAAGTATTTCGCCACCGAGGAATTCACGCTCTTCAACGGTCGCGAGAATTCCGCCCGGCTTTGAATTCACTGCCTCGTGGCGAACCATTAATGTCACCGGGCCGATCGAGAGATCAGAAGGACAGGGAAAACTGCCGATCTCGGTATGGACCTGCCGATCGGAAATAACCCCTGGAATAAAGTCGGCGTGTCCGACAAAATTGGCCACGAATGCGGTTGTCGGCGAGTAATAAATATCTTCCGGTGTTCCCACCTGCTGGAGCTCGCCGTTACGTATGACGGCGACCTGATCCGCCATGCCTAGGGCCTCTTCTTGGTCGTGCGTGACTAAAATCGCGGTGGTACCCAAGCTGCGCAATATCCGGGCGACTTCCCGGCGCATCTGCGGGCGCAGTTCAGGGTCCAGGCCGTTGAAAGGTTCGTCAAGAAGCACAATGCCGGGGCGGGGCGCGAGCGCCCGCGCTAGAGCAACGCGTTGTTGTTGGCCGCCGGACAGCTCGTGAGGGTATCGCTCGGCATAGGATTGTAACTCCGTCAAACGAAGGAGTTCCAGCACCCGCCTTTCGCGATCCTTTTTGCTTGTGTTGCGCAGTCCGAATCGGACGTTCTGCGCCACGGTTAAGTGTGGGAACAAGGCATAATCTTGGAAGACCATGCCGACGCCGCGATCTTCGGCCGCAACCCACACGGAGGCGGCGACATCGACGACAGTACGGCCATCGATTAGAATGCGCCCGGCGTCCGGTTTTTCCAACCCCGCGATGAGCCGAAGCAGCGTGGTCTTACCGGAACCGGAGGGTCCGAGGAGGGCAAGAATCTCTCCCGACGCAACCTTTAGGTCACAGCTCTTTACCGCGACAGCCTGATTGTAAAGCTTGCAGACTTCTTTAACATCGATAATGGCCATGGGGTTTCCTATCCGCGATAAACTAACCCAAACGGCCGAACAGTTCCAGGAGAATGGCAGCGCCGCTTGGTGCTCAGATGCCCGGTAGTTGCGGACAGCGCTACAAAGTGGCATCAAGTTCGCGGCGACTCTCTGTTACCTTGAACTTCGTCGATTCCTGAAATAGGATACCGCCGATAATCCGGAAACCATCTCGATGGACCGAGATATTTGCGGCGACAAAGCTGGAACTTTCGTATCACCGAATACTGCTCTTTGCCAATGGCCATGGAAGCCCCTAAAGTCGTCACCCACGCGTTGGAAGATTACCTGAAGGCCATCTACCAGCTTTCGGAGGAAGCGCGGCCGGTAATTGCCGCCAGGATTGCCGCCGAGACCGGGGTGTCGCCTTCAACGATTTTTGCGACGCTGCGCCGTTTGGCCAAGGAAGGTTACGTCACGATCAACCGGCGCAAAGAAATTCACTTGACCAACGAAGGTAAGAAAGTAGCGGAAAACATCGTTCGTAGGCATTTTTTGACCGAGCGATTTCTTACCGATATGCTGGGCCTGGACTGGGTTAAGGCGCACCAGGAGGCGCATCGTTTGGAGCATGCGATTTCCCAAGAAGTCGAAGAACGGCTTACAAAATTACTGAGGCACCCGACCACTTGCCCACATGGCAATCCAATTCCCGGAGCGAGTTCAGAGCCAGCGCCAAAAACGATGCCGTTGAACGAAGCCGTTGACGGACAGCATGTGGAACTCGACTACATCACCGAAGGGGGCGAGCGCGACGTGCGCCTGCTCGGCTATCTTCAAGATCACGGTCTACGCCCCGGCGCGAAAGTCCATGTGCTCGACGTCGCGCCGTCGCTCGGCATGATGACGCTCAAGGTGGGCGGGGACCAATTTTCTTTAGGGATTGAGGCGGCGAAAAAACTTCGCGTCCACTGAGCGGCTCGAACTTGCGAGCACTAACCTTTCAGGCAGCCGGAGGCGTAGTACCATTCTTTTCTCGCTCGGCCAATTCGTTGGCGAGAAATTCGATTTGATCACCGATGCGCGCGTCACGGTCAAGCAAGATGACATTTTCCCCGCGCAACCGGCAGCTACCGCTTTTGGCCCGGTAGCCCGCCTCGCGCAAGAGTTTCTCGGTGCGAACGTGAATATTCAAACGCTTCGCATTCAAAATGAGCTCTTGTAGCCGAGCTTCCTGCTTGTTTTTTGGCGCCCTCGTTAGTGGTCTATCAGCTAAATTCCGATTATCTACAAAAGTTCGTCGGTTGTAAACCCTCGGGCAGACTCGTGGTAGTAAAACCATAATCCGACATTGTTCAATCTGGCTCGGCGCTGAGGCCTACAGCCGGGCAGTGGATGCTGCCTTGATGGCCACCCGCAAACCCGCCGGCGGTGCTACTTCGTGCAGGTTCCCCGGGAGGGCTTGGGCAATCCTTATGCTCGGGTGCGCACGGCTTGCGGTCGCACCGCCCTCGCGCAGGTGCCCAAGTTTGTCGGATTAGGTTAAATAACCTACCGAATTCTTGTTGCGAGAAGGATTTCTAGCTTCAACCCGGGAATGCCGCACACCGGGTTGGAACTGTAACCGAGCGAATTTTCCCCTTGCAATACAGCCGTTCCTTGTTATCGTAATTCTGCGAAGTTACGAGCTTATTCCGATGCCCGGTCGCTGGCGAGCTGTGACGAAAACCTCGGGAGGTCAGCATGATCAAAAACGTCCTTGTGCCTCTGGACGGTTCTGAGCATTCGAAAGCAGCGCTCGACTATGCGATCTGGGTCGCTCAAAAGTTCGACGGCACGCTCTTCGGCCAACACATCATCGATACGATTTCGCTGGAAGGGACTTTCTTTCACGACATCTCCGGCTCCCTCGGATTCGAACCCTATCTGGATTTCTCGAGCAAGATGCGGGAAATCCTCGACGAGCGCGGCAAGATGATCCTCGACGATTTTGCCGCGCGTTGTGAAAAAAGCGGAGTTCGTTTCACTACTTTTCTCGACATGGGTTTGATCGCCAATGAGATCTGCGAGCGTGCCAAGCTTGCTGATCTCGTAGTTATCGGTCATCGCGGCGTCAATGAAGAATTCTCGACCGGATTGTTGGGCACTACCGCCGAAACCATTACTCGCAAATGTCCGCGGCCCATCTTTGTCTCGACCAAACAGTTCACTGCGATTGAGAATCCTCTGTTGGCTTATGACGGCAGCCAACGCGCCAGTTCGGCCATGGAATCGGCAGCGGAATTTTGTACGAGGCTCAATCTGCCGTTAACCGTATTGACGGTCGCAAAGGAGGAGTCCGTTGCACGAAATAATTTGCAGCAGGCCAGGGCCTATCTGAGTAGCTACGCTATCGATGCGACATACGAATCCACGCGGGGACATCCGGAACAGAAGATCATCGAGCAGCTCGTAAATTTAAATCACGATCTGCTCTTTATCGGCGCGTATGGGCACCGCCGGATTATCGAAATGGTGCTCGGTAGTACGACCGAGTACGTGCTGCGTAACGCCCCCTGTCCGGTGTTTTTGAATCGGTGATCAAGAGTAGCGGGTGTGGCAGTTTTAGACGCGTAAAGTCATATGAAATTTATCGCGGCAGCAGCGCAGATGGTCGCTTCGGATGAAAAGGCGGCAAATTTGAAGGAAGCCGAGCGCTGGGTGCGCCAGGCCGCCGGACAGGGCGCGCGCCTGGTCGCGCTACCGGAAGTTTTTATCTGGCGTGGCAGTAAAAAATCCGAAACAGAACAAGCCGAGCCCATCCCAGGAGCATCGTCCACGGCAATGGCCTGCCTGGCTCGCGAGCTTCAAATCTATCTGTTGGCCGGGTCGATTCTCGAGAAAATTCCCAACAGCAAGAAGGCATATAATACAAGCTTGCTTATTGACCCTGCCGGGAAAATTATCGCTTCATACCGCAAGATCCATCTCTTTGACGTCGATCTAGCCAACGGCGTTTCGCTGCGCGAGTCCGACACTCGCGCGCCCGGTGAAGCGGTCGTCGTCGGTAACACCGGTCTTTGCACGATGGGATTGAGCGTCTGTTACGACCTGCGCTTTCCAGAGCTCTATCGCGGCTTGGCGCAGCAGGGCGCGCAAATTATTTTCGTGCCATCGGCTTTTACGGCTTACACGGGACAAGCGCATTGGGAAAGCCTGCTGCGCGCCCGCGCAATCGAGAATCAACTCTACATGATCGCACCGGCGCAATTCGGCCAGAACCGGAGTAGCTTCAAGACGCACGGCCACACGATGATTGTCGATCCGTGGGGCAGAATCTTGGCGGAGTTGCCCGATGGTCCGGGTGTGATCACGGCGGAAATCGATCTCAATTATCTTGCCCAAGTGCGTGCCGAGCTGCCGGCGTTAGCCCATCGTAAGCTGTTTTAGCCGGCGTTCACGGCACAATCGCGGGAAAAAAGCGAACACGCAGCGCTCAACTAGACCGAATTCGATTATTTCGACTGAGATCTGCAGCCGTGGGCGGATACTACCTTGATGCCCACTCCGCGCAATCCACCAGCGGTGCTTCGTGCGGGTCGGGGCTTTAGTCAATCTGTATGCCCGGTTGCCCCGGCTCGCCTTAGCGAAGATGCGCAAGTTTGTCGGAGTTGATCAAGGATCATGATAGTTAGATTGGTTGTGCTGAATCGTGTTGATGAAACAGAGAGCGAGCGGGCGGTCCGCGATTTTCGCCAGCTCAAGCAGGCGAGCAACCGCGTGGCTGCGCCGAAAGTATGCCTTGTAGCCGAGTCGGTCGTAGGCGCTTTTTTCCGGCAGGCTATTGGCGTAGATGATCGCCGCACGATCGCCGATCAGGCTCGGCGCCAAACTCTGCGCCAGCGGCAGACCTTGGCCGGCGTTGTTGCCGAACAGCACGTAATCCACGCCTTCATTCAGCTCCTCCAGGGAGCGCATGATCATCGGTAGTGAAACTTGATCCCAGTTTGTCATTTCGAACTTGGCTTGTTCCGCCGTCAAATCCCTTGGGTATCCGTCGGCGATTCGAAATACTCCTTCGCGCTGCACGAGTCGAGTCCAAGGGAGCGGCGGAATCGTCACAAATTCACCGACAGTTACTTCGTTATCCAAAATCAACACGAGGAATCGACCAGCCGATAAAAGTTGCAACTCGTCTTTCATCTTGCGGTACCACTTATGGCACAAGCGATTTTAATCAGATGACCCATTTTGCCAAGAACAAGCATGATACGAAATGAATTAATTTGCCAGCGCGTCAAAGCGAATATGAATATGCAATCATCGGCATACATTTTCCGCCGAGCCCGGCTGGAAAGCGTCCTCGTAAATCAGTCTCAACGCCAAAACGCTGTTAACGTCCTAGGGCCTTGTCCGAATTGATTGTGATGCTGTGTGCGATGGGCGTCTTTCCTGGTTCTGTGTGAATACTTTCGGCCCGGTCTGGCATACGCATTGGCTTCCGTTATGCTAAATACGAATCTCCAGTAACACGCCTGACCAGGAGGGGATGATGAGTACCGAAACGAGCCGTCCAGAGAGCAACCGCGTGGGAATCCTCGTCGGTGGTGGTCCCGCGCCAGGGATCAACGGTACGATTGGCGCCGTGACTCTCGAGGCGCGCAATCGCGGCCATGAAGTCGTCGGCATCTATGAGGGTTTTGCGCACTTAATGGCGGGGAGTACTGACTCGGTTAAGCTGCTCGAGCACGACGACGTTTCGCGCATTCATTTCCAAGGCGGGTCGATTCTCGCTACCTCACGCGCGAATCCGACCAAAAACCCGGCCCATCTGAAGAACGTGGTCGAAACACTAAAGTCGCTGCGCGTTGGTTATCTCGTCACCATCGGCGGCGATGACACGATGTACGCTGCCAGCCAAGTCGCCGCGGCTTCCGCGGGGCAGATTCGCGTATGTCACGTGCCGAAGACCATTGATAACGATCTGCCCTTGCCCGGCGAGACGCCGACCTTTGGGTTCGAGACGGCGCGCCAAAATGGATTCGAGATTGTCCGCAATCTCATGGAGGATTCGCGCACGACCGGGCGCTGGTACTTCGTCGTCGTGATGGGCCGAACCGCCGGACATCTGGCGCTCGGGGTCGGCAAGGCCTCTGGCGCAGCTTTATCGGTCATCCCTGAGGAGTTTCCCGGTCCGGTTCACCTCGAAACGGTCGGTGACATCTTGGAAGGCGCCATCTTGAAACGGCGGGCGCTTTGGGACCGCAATGACGGCGTCGCATTGATTGCCGAAGGGTTGCTCGAGCGTATGCCGGTGGAAGAGCTGACCGCCATAGACGGCGTGCAAATTCAACATGACAGCTACGGTCATCTGCGCTTGGCGGAGCTCGATCTGGCGTATATCCTAAAAAACCTCGTCGAACATCGTTTCAGCGCGCGCGGTCAGAGTCTCACGATCGTGCACAAGACCGTCGGCTATGAGTTGCGTTGCGCTCCTCCGGTCGCATTCGACTGCGAGTACGTCAAGACTCTCGGTTACGGGGCAGTCGAGTTTTTACTGAACCCGAACGAGCGGACCGCCACTATTGACGGAGCCCTGGTCTGCATCGTCAACGGTGAATTGCAGTACCTCAAGTTCACAGATCTGCTGGATCCCAAGACTAAAAAGACCACCGTTCGCACGGTCGACATTGCGAAACCTTCTTACAAAGTGGCGCGCGAATACATGATCCGACTCGAAAGGGAGGATTTCGCACTGCCCGAGCGGCTCGAAAAATTGGCGCGCAGCGCGTCGAGCAAAGATAAGATCCTCAGTGTCGATGAGTTCAAAAAGAACTTCGAGCGCGTAGTGACCGAGCTACGCGGCGGATT
>JAICHC010000148.1 GCA_025922795.1 Candidatus Binatia bacterium
GCGAACCCCTTGATACTGGTTATCTTCATAACGCGTTAGGCGGGCATCTGATCAAAACACCATAACTCACCGGACAGGTCAAGTTTCCGCGTGCAGATCTGCTGCCCGTTCAGCTCCGCGCCTTGTAGCGATAGGCCCGGCTGCGGCGGGTTGTACCGTGCAGTTCCGCGAACAAAAAACCGCGCAAGGTCATGAAATAGGTGAGGCCGAGTCCGACGACGAAAGCATAGGTAAAAAAATACAGGAAACCCGGCAAGCCGAACAACAGAGGCTCGAACAATGCCAATAAAAAATAACCGACGACAGCCAACAGGATGTTGGGAAACAACCATTCAAGCCAGTTCTCGACAATGAAATTATAACTCGCGCTGATCAGTTCCAGCCCAGTGGTCCGAGTCTGGTAAATGAACTCGGGTACCGGATTGAGCACGATGTAGAGCACCAGCGTAATCAGAAAATAGATCAACGCGCCGTTGGGCACGGTTGCCAACGCCATCGCGGCCACGCGCATCGGTATCCAGAGGATGAACGTGATCAAGAGCAATTCCCAAATATAGACGGTAAAGCCGTTGAGAAAGTCGTTGAAATCGGCCTTGTTGCCGTCGATTAAGTTTTTAATCAAAAAAAGCCCGGAACTGACGCAGGCCTGGGTGGCGAGCGGGAACAGTAAGGCGCCAACGATGCCAAGCGGCGCCAGCAACGACGCGAGCACGGCTAAAATGATCCCGTAAGCGATTGGCGCGAAGCTCACCACCCAATTTTTACGCACGCATTCCCACGAGCGCGTGAGCGCCGTCGCATACATCCAGAGCGTCACTTGGAGAGTTTGCATCGTTTTCGGAAATCGAATTCAAGAAATCGGCTCCGCGCGTCAGCAGCGCAGGCGCGCCGGCTCAGGCTGACAGCTAGCAAGAGTAGATATGGACTTCGTGCTCTTCGATGCGGCGCCCGCGGGCGATTAACTTGACAATGCTGCAGACGTTGCGGCTCACGTCTCCGATGTTGGCGGCTGGAAATCCGTCTTTGAGATATCGGCCAATGAACTTCTCATCATGCAAGTTGATAATTTGAAGATAATCGTTGTTGCTGCCCTCGAAATAGTGCTTCGTGCCGGGCGCCGGACTATCCAACTCATCTTGCAGCGCCTTCGTAATCTTGATGCCGATGAATAACCGCTTGCTCACCTCTTCCATTGAATCTCTCCTTATCGCCGTCCATATCATACCGGCGCTAAAACAACCACCCTTGCGCCGAAAGTTTTCGCCTCTACAAACTCTAGACAGCCGATAGCGAAAAGGTTTAGGATGTTTTTCAGAGCAAGTACGGCGGAGACTTCTCACCCCCCAATAGGGTTCATCAAAACTGACCTGATGATGGACGCAAAAATGAAAAACACCAATTTACGTTGCCTCAAAGGGATCGTATTTGGCGCCGCCCTGCCGCTCTACATGCTCACAACTTTGTCGCCGGCAAAGGCGCAGCCGATTCCGAAGATTCCCAACGAGGTGATCGATTTGGCTGCCGCCGAAGGAACCGTGCTTGTTCTGGTGGGGCTCAGGGTACCCTGGCAGATGGAGTCAAATCTGAGCGAGCACCAAGTCGACGTGCAGCGCGCGGCGATCGCCTCGATACAGAAAAATCTACTCTCCGAGCTGGAAGGAAAATCCTACAAGATCATCCGCCGTTACGATACCATTCCGGGCATTGCCTTGGAGGTGGGTGCAGACGCCTTGGCCGAGTTGGCACATTCACCGAATGTGACTAACGTGCTGCTCGATCGCCCGGCGGCAAGCACCGCGAACGAGCTACCTTCATCGGACAAGGTTCCTTCGCAACTCTTTACGACCGCGGCGGCCCACGGCACCGTTTTGGTGCTGGCGGGATTGCGCACCCCCTGGCAGCGGGAAGATCAGCTGACCGAGGAGCTAATCGCCTTACAAAGAAACGGGATCTTGAGCGCACAAAGTTATATTCTAGCGGAGCTGGGCGGCACGCAATTCAGAGTCCTGCGGCTCTATCGCAGTATACCCGGCATCGCACTCCGGGTCGGCGTGGACGCCTTGCGTGTCCTGCAAAACTCCCCCGCAGTGACCAACGTCGTGCCGGACCGTCCTGCCCGAATCGTGCGCTAACAATCCCGCGCGACTCCGGGCAACTAGCGCCCTTCGGCGACATGTTTTTCGCGCAGGTTGCGTCTGACTAGCAGCTCTCTCCTTCCAGCAAAAAGAGAACGATACGAAGGCAGACAACATGAGACCGACAACCCTCGCGATCAGTGCGATCCTATTATTGCTTCACGATAGCGCTCCAGCGCACGCGCAGACGACCGCGGCAGCGGTGATCAAGAAGGGGTTTCTGCAATGTGGGGTCAATACCGGCTTGCCAGGGTTTTCACAGCCCGACAGCCGTGGCGAGTGGAGCGGGCTGGACGTCGATCTTTGTCGCGCCGTCGGCGCAGCGCTGTTCGGCGACGCACGAAAGGTCCGCTACACCCCTTTGACCGCCCAGCAGCGCTTCACGGCTCTGCAATCCGGGGAGGTCGATCTTCTCGCGCGCAATACGACTTGGACAATCGCCCGCGATACCGGTCTCGGCCTCAACTTCGTCGGTGTAAATTACTACGACGGTCAAGGATTCATGGTGGCAAAAAAGCGTAAAGTGAAAAGCGCGACTCAGTTGAACGGCGCTGCCGTGTGCGTTCAACCCGGCACGACGACCGAGCTCAATCTCGCAGATTATTTTCGCGCCAAGAGGATGAAGTTCAAGCCGGTGGTAATCGAGAAAATGGAAGAGGTACTCAGTGCCTATTTTTCCGGGCGTTGCGACGTTTACACCACCGACGTATCCGGCCTGATCGCCGCCCGAGCCTCGCGCGCGGCCAATCCAGGCGACCACGTCATTCTACCCGAGGTAATTTCCAAGGAACCGCTCGGTCCCGTAGTGCGGCATGGCGACGATCAGTGGTTTGACGTCGTCAAATGGTCACTCTTTGCAATGATCGATGCCGAAGAGCTCGGGCTTACTTCGAAGAACATCGATAAGCATGCCAAAAGCAGCAATCCCGTCATCCAACGCTTTATTGGCGCCACAGGGGAGTTCGGCAAGATGCTCGGTCTGGACAAGAGCTGGGCCCGTAACATCATCAAGCAGGTGGGCAATTACGGCGAGAGTTTCGAGCGGCATCTAACGCCTCTCGGCGTCGAGCGCGGTATCAACAAGCTTTGGAATCAGGGCGGACTCATGTATGCTCCGCCGCTCCGCTAGTACGTTCGCAAGAGCCGCCCCATTCGATGTTCGGTCACTTGGATCCCGCCAAAGCTGGCGCCGGCCAAAAAAAATTGACGGCTGCTTTCCTCGCGCCGCACCTGCGGCCGTTGCTTTACCAAATTTTGTTGGCCGCCGCTCTCTGCCTCGCCGCCTGGTATGTAGTTTCCAACGCCGCACAGAACCTTTCGGACTTGGGGATTGCTGCCGGGTTCGGATTTCTATCACGCGAAGCCGGTTTTGCCATCGGCGAAACCACCCTGCTTTCCTACAGTGCCGCTGACACCTACCTCCGGGCGCTTGCGGTCGGTTTTCTCAACACCGTGCGCGCGGCGACGCTCGCGATTGTCTTCGCGACGGCGCTCGGCGTATTAATCGGGTTGGCGCGATTATCGACCAACTGGCTGGTTGCCAAGGCAACCGCAGGCTACGTTGAAGTGCTGCGTAACGTGCCGTTAGTCGTTCAGTTGTTTTTTTGGTACGCCTTAATCACCGAAAGCCTGCCAGGACCCGGCGACGCGCTGCATCCGTTTCCGGCAATATTTATCAGCAACCGCGGCCTGGTGTTTCCCGTTTTCAAGCTGGGGCCGGTCGATGGCTGGTTGATCGCGCTGATCCTACTTGCCGTCCTTATCATCGTCGCCTGGATTTTGCGTTCGGGTTCAGCGCCGACGGCCCACCAACAGATTAAAATTCCCGTTGCACTCGTCGCGGGCTCGGCCGCTACGCTGTTTGTGAGCGCCTCAGCGGGCATCGAGATCGAGTACCCGGTGTTCAGTGGTTTCAATTTTACCGGCGGCGTCTCGCTTTCGCCGGAATTTACCGCCTTGTTCGTCGGACTCACGCTCTATACGGCGGCTTTCATCGCCGAAATTGTTCGCGCCGGGATCCTTGCGGTCGACCGGGGCCAGTTCGAAGCGGCTCATTCGCTTGGATTGACTCAGAGGCAAGTCATGCGCTTCATCGTCCTGCCCCAGGCCCTGCGCGTCATCGTCCCGCCTCTCACCAGCCAATATATGAATTGCACCAAGAACAGCTCGCTCGCGGTGGCGATCGGCTATCCCGACCTGGTCTCCGTTGCCAATACCACGATCAACCAAACCGGCCAAGCCGTCGAAGGAATTACCATCATCATGCTCGTATACCTCTCGATCAGTCTTGCGATCTCAGCATTGATGAACTGGTACAACCGCCGCTTTGCGCTGCGAGGAAACCGCCGATGAGCCGCGCGGCAAATCATACCGCGGCGCAACCCGGGTCGGCTTTTCAGTGGCTCCGCATAGGACTGTTTGCCAGCTGGCCGAGTTCGATCGCGACAGTGGCGATTCTTTATCTCGCCTGGAGAATCATACCGCCGTTTCTGGACTGGGCATTGATACAGGCGGTCTGGTCGTCGGAGCATCCGTCTCTTTGCCGAGAGTTGGCTGGAAAGGGCGCCTGCTGGGCATTCATCACCGACAAGTACCGATTCATTCTATTCGGGACTTATCCTGCCGACCAACACTGGCGCCCCGCACTGGTCGTTGTGATTCTGCTCGGCCTTTACACCCTTAGCGCTGCGCGCACGACTCGCTGGTGGATACTCGGTGCGCTGTGGTTGGCCGGTCTTGCGCTCATTGGTGTGCTCATGTGGGGCGGCGTCTTCGGTCTCAGGCAGGTGGAGAACGAGCGTTGGGGCGGGCTCACCCTCACACTGTTGCTTGCGACTTTCGGACTCGCCCTGGCGTTTCCGCTCTCGATCGTGTTGGCGCTGGCGCGCCGGTCGGAAATGCCGCTCGTTCGCTGGCTCACCATTGCCTACGTCGAACTCATCCGCGGCGTCCCTTTGATTTCCGTTCTTTTTATGGCGTCGGTCCTGCTGCCGCTGTTTCTACCGGCGGGGGTTTCAATCGACAAGCTGCTGCGCGCGCAACTTGCAATGGCTCTGTTCGCGGCGGCCTATCTCGCCGAAGTAGTGCGTGGCGGACTGCAGGCGATACCACGCCAGCAAGAGGAAGCCGCTCAAGCGCTCGGCCTCAATTACTGGCAACGCACCTGGTACGTGATCCTCCCCCAGGCGCTGACAATCGCGATCCCGCCACTGGTCAATACTTTCATCGGATTCTTCAAAGACACCTCGCTCGTCGTGATCATCGGTCTGTTCGATTTTCTCACAACTATAAAGATCTCACTAAGCGAGCCGACCTGGACGGGTTTCGGCGTCGAAGCCTATTTGTTCGCGGCCTTCGGCTACTTCCTTTTTTGCTACCCGATGTCGCGCTATAGCCGCCACCTTGAGCCGGCGCATCAGGAAAGTCTGGTTCGAGAGCGTTGAACGGCCACCGTCCCGCCATCGTCGGCTTTCTCAAGGCGAGCTAAACGAGCCCTACAGCCGTGGGCAATCGCTTCTGCCTTGATGGCCAACGACAAATTGACTTCGTGCCGCCGGACCCTAAGAAAGACGACCCCCACTTCACTTTTGCGAAGTAGGGGTCGTCAGCGTTCTTTATGTCTGAGTGTCGGCAGCAGCGTTACCGATGCTGGCCGTTGGCATAGGGAGCCTAGTAGATGATCGAGCCTTTTTCGATTTGCCGCTTGCGGCTTTCATATTCCTCGCGTCCGATACGGCCGCTCTTAAAATCGTCTTCGAGCTTGTCCATCTGGCGGTTCGCGTTATATTCATAACCGCCTCCAGCACCGAGCGCGCCGGCAGCCGCGCCGCCCCAAAATTGCGGACTGCAACCCCATTGAGCCAAGCTCGCCACTAACAAAACCATAGCTAATTTAATCATAAAACTTGCCCTCCTTTGCTGGATCAAAAAAGCAATGCCCGTACCAAAGCCGATGCTTTTTGACGATCTTTCGCCAAGGGCCTAAAAAATTGGAATTATTTGATAATAGAAGTATCGACCGTTTCCCGGTATTGGAACGGATAGCGAATCATTCTGAAGGCTCATGAGATGTCCGTCAGCGTTTATCCTACAATTAGTCGGAACATATTTGCATGGCTTGCTGCAAGCGTTCTTCGGTCGGGTGATCGATGTCACCTTGATAGCCCTGCGCGGTAAAATCCAGAAACAGCTTCACCCAGTGGCTGCAAGGCCAGCCGAGTCTGTGCCAGTATTCCATGCCCTTCCGATCTGCTGCCAATTCCGCCGAGCGCGAGTAGGGACGAAATTTAATCCGATCCGGTAAACCCAAATCGCGGCTGGTTATACGATTTGCAAGCCCCAGACTATGACCCACGCTATCGTGGGGAATCCCGACGTCTTTACCCAAAACGTCATGAGCGATCTCGTGCGCCAAGGTATGCCGCAAGAGCCAACGATAGTCTGGTCTCATGTAAGCCAACCGGCTCAACTCGTAGCTGATAAAAATCCTCTGATTGCCGATGCTCAACCCGAGGATATCCCGCCGCGCGAAATCGGCTAATTTGAATTCATAATTGGACAACCGGTCGCGGTGCTCAGAGACCGCTACGATCTCCAGACCGATAGCGGTAACATACCCCTCCAAGCGGTTATCGGCGACGGTCGGTATTTCCATCGAAATAGTGGCGCAAGAATGAAGCAGCAATACAATAGAAAATGCGAGGAACGGAACGCGTTTAGAAATCGTCACGGAAAAATTCCATTTTCGTTAGCTTAAATAAGGCTGAGTGTTCGTCTTCATTACTTGTTACCACGGCCTTTTTCAAGCGCGGCTTGTAGCGCCATTATCGATCTAACAAATTCCGAGCC
>JAICHC010000149.1 GCA_025922795.1 Candidatus Binatia bacterium
CATGATCCTTCGGAAATCCCGTGATGAAGACTCGTTTCGGCGGCATCAAGGGGGTCAGATTGAAGTCCGCTCTAGGATTGCTCGGATCGATTCGTTTTTGATCGAAGTCGTGCACCCGCCAATGCGAAAATCTATCCGCGCTGTCCGTCTTCAGCTTGGCGACGACAAAATCGCGGTGCTTAATAATTTCGTCCGGGGTGTTATTCCCCTTGCCGTTGGTGGAATCGGTTTCCTTTAGATAAGAGACAATCTCTATCTCGAATTCGCGATCGTTGTTCTCCGCGATGTAGCGCACATTAGACCGAGCCGCTGAACAGTCGATCTTCACAGACAGGCCGCTAGTTTTCCGTTGGGCCTCTAAACAGTATTTCATCACATGGTAGGCGGTGACGAAGAGACCGTCGGGCGACAGGAGAAAGCCCGAACCTAAGTTCAGCCGGCGCCAGGTATTGGCCCCGTCGCGGTACTCCAACAGAATTTTAAGGCTTCTCGACCGCGCATGGGTCCAGGAAAAAGCCACGTCTTTGGACGCAGAAAATTCTTCCGCGCTGGTGCTGAAGCGGCTTAATGCCGGTGCAGGCAGTAGAAACAGAAGAACTATGACAGTGAGGTAACGAAGCAATGACACGGTACAAATTTTTCATTGTTTACCCTGTATCGGAACAAAATGCAAAGTTTTTTTTGCAAGTGCCAAAAAAAAAAGCGCTGGTGGTCGCCGAGTGAAGAAAAAAATGGACATTAAACGGCAAAAGTTCCGAGCATCGTTTCGCGCTCAAGGTGCACGAGGTCACTGACCGCGCGCCTGTGGAGCGGCAGAAAGGAAAAAGTAGAAATCGAGGGTGTGAATTAAACCGCGCGCGGCTCGATAAAACTAACGCAACCGGAAGACAAAGAAGGGCAGCTGCAAGCTGATAAACTTCAGGCGAGTCATGTGCTTGGTGTCATGTCGTCTCACTGTGTTTCTCGCGCTTCGACGTTTCAAGAATCGTGGAAAGCTCGAAATGGCCGCGATCCGCCGAGAGTTTCTCCGAAGTGCGGCTCGCGAAGGCAGGCTGATGCACTCTTTGGCTTTCGGATGGACCCGACCGCACCCACAAGACCAGCAGCAGGATGGCTCCGCTTGCCGTCAAAAGAGACCCCAGCGCTATCCAGGCCATGCCAAAGTTGAGCAGGACCGCACCCTCAAACAGGCCGATCCAAAAAAAGACAACGGCCAGGATCGCGAATTTGATCCCCATCCACGCCGACAGCCGCGCGTAATCCGTTTTGCCAAAGATTAAGCGCGACTCGGAATCAGACATTACGGACGTGCCGTTCACCGCTCGCACCATGGCGCCGAGCCCGAGCATCAATGGTATCGACCAGAGAAGTAAAAGCATTATTTCCATAAGGTACCCTTGTTAAAATCGACGCCCTCGTCAATTTTCGTTATATGACGCAGAATATATTACGCAAAGAATGTTCCACTCTCCGGCACCTTGATTTCACTCGGCAAACTGATCTCGCCGCACGGCAGGGAGGGAAAAGCAGACAGATAAGAAATTAAAAAAGTAGAAATGAAAAAAAGTAAAAAACAGCCGGAACTTGGAAGCTGGCCTGGTTAGTCAGCTCCGCGCCGGGGGCGGTGAATGTTCAACCTAAATTGCCGGCTTTCGCTCCGTGGAGCAGCGTGCTATGCGATAGAAGTCCAAACACCCAGCGGGAATTTCCCTTGTTCAAAAAGTTATTCGGACTCTTCTACGGCTGGCGCATGGTGGGCGCAGCTTGTGCGCTCCGCGTGCTCGGTGCAGGACTTCATAGTTTTGGCTTCACGGTGTTCTTTCTTCCTCTCAGCCAAGATCTCAATCTGAATCGGACATCGACCTCTCTGGCCTTTTCACTGGCGCGCGCGGAAGGCGCCATCGAAGGACCGATTGTCGGCCATTTGCTAGATCGCTACGGGCCCAAGCCGATCATGCTCGCGGCGGTCCTGCTGATGGGAGTCGGCTATCTGTTGTTATCCCAGGTCGACAGTTACGTGATGTTTCTAATCGTCTATCTCGGTGTTATCTCGCTGGCTCACGCCGGTGGATTCATGCATGCACCGATGGTGCTGATCAATACCTGGTTTATCCGTCACCGGGCGCGTGCGATCACGATCAGCAGCGCGGCGTTCGGAATGGGCGGGGTTCTCATCGCTCCGCTGCTGAGCATTATCGTCCAATCCTGGGGATGGCGCTGGGGCGCGGGCATTGCCGGGATCTTCTTCCTCGTGATCGGCATACCGTTGAGTTTAACCATCCGGCGCTCGCCGGAAAGCATGGGGCTTCTGCCCGACGGTGATGAGCCCGAGCGCCCGGAATCTGGTTTTGACGGTGCAGCGCCGCATAGTAAAGCGGAAGTCGATGTCACGGTTGCCGACGCACTGCGCTCGTTTGCGTTCTGGGGATCGGTGTTAGCGGCGGGTATTCGCAACGGGTCCTACCATGCGATCTCGGTTCATTTTGTGCCGTTGATGGTGTGGAAGGGGCTCAGCCAATCGGAGGCGGCCTTGTTGCTGAGCGCTTATGCCTTTCTCGGTATGACGGCGACGCTCATTCTGGGCTGGTTTGCCGACAAAGCGAACAAGCCGCGCCTGACGGCGGGTATCTTATTCGCCGCGGCTGCGGCGATGTTCCTGCCGATTTTCGGCAACTCGCTTTGGGCGTTGTGCCTGTTCACGATTTTCTTTGCCGCCGTGGAGACGACTTTTCCGCTTGGCTGGGCCGTGGTCGGCGATTTGTTCGGCAGGAAGCACTATGCCAAGATTCGCGGCTACATGACTTTATTTTACACCTGGGGAGGAGTCATTGGCCCGGTGATCGCCGGCGCGATCTTCGACCGTTGGGGGACTTACGAGCCGCTGTTGTGGTCGCTTATCGGCGTGTTTGTCGTCGCGGGGCTGTTCTTTGCAAGCCTCAACCAATCGTGGCAAAAAGCGATCGGAAGAATTCAAAATTAAAAAGTAAATCAACGCAGAACGCGCCACTGGGTTTTACGATCGACGGGCTCATCATCAGCGGAATCGAATAGCACCGCCGACGCGGCGCAGGCCGGCTTGCCCGAGACGGCAAAGATTCAATCCCGGAATCGCATTAGGCAGCGGCTTCCACGCTCATCCAGTTGCCGGCCTTGAAGATCGGCGCGAGGATTCTTTGATCTTCGGCGCCGGGCAGCACTTTTTTCAGGTGCGCTTGGTATTCCGCTTCGGTCAGCGGATCACCCTCGACGCTATAGCGCTTGCCCGCATAATCGCCGATCTGGCGATTGAACTTCATGTCCGGCGCGCGCAGTTTGGGCCTGCCCTCGGGAATCAAACGGTTGAGCGAGTCGATGATCTCGCAGTCTTCGCTATAGTAGAGCAGTCGCGCTTCTTCGTTTAACCGTTCGAGATCCTTGGGCGGTGCCTTGGCGCCGGCCTCGTCGAATCTGCCTTTGAAGCCCCAGCGGTAAAAGCGCGCCGCTGAGCCCGAACGATCTTTGCCGAAGAGGTCGTAGCCGGTCGAGAGCCACTTGTTCAAATATTTCTGCAGAACCTCGATCGGCACCTTGCCCGCCTTGATAATGCGCGATAGGCCGGTTTGCCCGGTAAATAGATGAAACGCTTCCTCCTTGAGCATCGGTCCCATGCTGCGCGACAACGGCGCAAAGCTCGAATGATGCAACATGGTCAGCTGATATTTGCCGTCGCGGTCGATAAAGCAAGTGTAAGTGACGAAATCGATAAAGTTGTCGACGTTTTGATTGAACGCGCCCAACAGCCGCGTGTTCTTGAATGCCCGCCGCTCGAGCAGCTTCTGCGCTTCCAACTTGCCCGATTCGCCGAAGTTGCTGATCAATACGTGGCACATCTGCAAGCCATGTCGCTGCTCCTCGCGCATCACGCGCAGCAAACACCGGCGGTCGTAGTCGGTCGGCGCGGTGTCGATCAGCTTGCGCTGTTGTTCCGAAGAGCCGAACTCGGTATCGCCCTGATAAAAAATCAAGTGCAGCAGCGCATCGCGCATCTCCTGGGTCGGGAGATCGAGGACTTTTTCAAATTTCTTGCGCCCTTTAAAATCGCCGAATTCAATATCGGGGCCGGTGCCGTTGTCGTAGATGGGCTCGAATTTATAATCTTTCACCAATGAAGCGTCAAATCCGATGTCTGCCTGCCACTTGTAAAATAGATCCTTCCATTCATCGAAATTTGCAATTCGCTCGGCCATAAAATCCTCCTCAATGCAGTGCTGCCGTGACGTAGTTGGCATTGGACAGCGCAAGGCGAATGCCAGCGCCGCCGCGAACGAACACTTAGGAAAAAGCCGGCAAGCGAGAGCGCAATTCCTACAGCTCGGAATAGCCGGGCCGGCTTTTACCAGAATTGCGAACCTGAGGTCGGCTGAAAGCGGATTTATTCCGGTGAACAAGACCGGGCCGCGCGTTTGATTTTAATGGTGGAGATTTAGGCGGGAGTCGACTAAAGATCGTAGACGGGCGTGTGAATCGCGATATGCTCGCCACGGGCGATGGCACTGACGATATCGGCGCGGCTGATGATGCCGACCACGGCGTTGTCGCGCATCACCGGAACGCGTTTGATCCGGTGCGTGGTCATGAGCTGAGCAATCTCTTCGACGGTGGCCTCTTCGCCGACGCTGATGATTTTCTTACTCATGATGGCTTTAACGTCTTTGCCTTTTTTGGCGACAATATCGGCTTCGGAAACCACGCCGACGATCTTGCCGTTCTTACCGGCCACCGGAGCGCCGCTGATTTGATTTTTGATCAGCGTCGTCGCGAGATTTTTGATCGTCATGTTTGGGCTGACGGTAATGATGTCGCGGGTCATGATGTCCTTGGCCTGCATTGAGGTGCCCTCCTAAAAACCCTTTTCCGCCACCAGCTTGGCGAGGTCTCCGACGCGGCAACTATAGCCCCACTCATTGTCATACCAGGAAAGAACCTTGGCCATCTTTCCCTCGAGCACGACCGTCGAGAGGGCGTCAACAATCGAGGAGGCCGAATTACCACGAAAATCACTGGAAACCAAGGGCTCCTCGCAATACTCGAGAATGCCGGTCATGGTTCCTTCGGCGGTTTCCCTGAGGGCTGCGTTGACCTGTTCCGCGTTGGTCGATTTCTTCAGATCGACTACGAGATCGACCACCGAGACCGTCGAGGTCGGCACCCGTAGCGAAATGCCGTGCAGTTTGCCCTTGAGTTCGGGCAGAACTAGACCAATAGCCTTTGCCGCGCCGGTGCTCGTCGGCACGATGTTCATCGCAGCGGCGCGGGCGCGGCGCAAATCCTTGTGCATTAGATCCAAAATTCTTTGGTCGTTCGTGTACGCATGGGTCGTGGTCATCAACCCACGCTCAATGCCAAAGCTATCCTGCAGCACCTTCGCGACCGGCGCGAGACAATTGGTCGTGCAAGAAGCATTCGAGATGATGTGGTGTCGGCGCGGCTGGTATTCCTCATCATTGACGCCAAGAACCAACGTGATGTCCTCATTGCTGGCGGGAGCTGTAATGATCACTTTTTTTGCGCCGGCCTCGATATGGGCGCGCACCTGAGCACCGTCGGTAAATACGCCGGTCGACTCGATGACGATGTCGACGCCGAGATCTTTCCAGGGCAAACGGGATGGATCCTTTTGATTCAGCACGGCGACATTGGCTCCGTCGACCTGTATGACGCCTTCGCCGATGATGACCTTGCCGGGAAAGATCCCGTAGGTGGAGTCGTAGCGCAACAGGTGCGCGTTGGTCTTTAAATCGGCCATATCGTTAACCGCAATTACTTTCAAATCTTTGCGGTGACGTTCGTGTATCGTCCGTAGTGCCAGCCGGCCAATCCGGCCAAATCCGTTGATAGCGACTTTGGTGGGCATGTTTTCTCCTGTGATGCGAGTAGAGCGATTTTCGTGCCGGGCAGATTCCCGATTAATACCCCAAAAAACTGTAGCTCCGTCGGGTTTCATTCTCAAGCTTGCGAAGTTGTTCGACCGAGTTCTTAAAAATGAGAAACACTGCTCAAATTGGATCCAGGATCTTCGCTATGTTAGGTACTTGGTTGCTGGCATGTGCTTTGCGGCTTTGTAAATTTACAGTGAGCGTCGTAAAAATTGGGAAGGATTTATGAGCACAGAACGAGTCATGATCGAGGAGCCGCGACTGGCGCAGCTCTTGTTTAGCGATACTCGGTTTGGCTGGGTGTGGCTGCCGTTGCGCCTTTATCTTGGCTACATGTGGTTCGAGGCCGGATGGCATAAGCTCGTCGACCCGAAATGGATGGGGACAGGGGAGGCCCTGCTAAATTATTGGCAGCGCGGTCTCAAGATGACGCCCAAGCCGGCGATTGCCTTCGACTGGTATCGCGGTTTCATCGAATACCTGGTGACGATTGAAGCGCACACTTGGTTTTCCAAAATTATCATTTTTGGCGAGCTGCTAGTGGCTGTTGGCTTGATTCTCGGTGCGTTTGTTGGTGTAGCTGCTTTCTTCGGCGGCCTGATGAACTGGAGCTTCATCATGGCGGGATCGGCTTCGACCAACGGCTTCCTGTTCGCGATTGCAACCTGGCTCGTGTTGGCGTGGCGTAACGCCGGTTGGATCGGTCTGGACCGCTGGCTCCTGCCGGCGCTCGGAACGCCGTGGAAGCCCGGCCGTGTATTCGCTGCGAATCGCATCGCCAAAGCGACGTGAACGGCAATGAGCCGTGACTGTGGGCGAGGCTGACTTTCGCCCCTGGCGATTAAGGAAGGAGAAAGACCATGGAAGATTTTGCGGATGCAACCAATATTTTCGGACTGACGAAATCCCCAGAGGGCATTTCGCCGGTCGAGAAATTGCTCAACGCGTTTGAAGCGCATGAAGCCAAGGAAGAGCGCTCCCTCGAATTCTACAAGAAAACTCTGGCGCATATGCCCAATCCGGCGACGCGCGTC
>JAICHC010000150.1 GCA_025922795.1 Candidatus Binatia bacterium
AGAGCCGTGAGTTGTGGATCGCAATGGCCACCTCATTGACAAGAGCCTTGAGGAAGCTCATCTCCTCCGGCCCAAGCTCCATGTCGTCCCGGGTGTACAACGACAGGACTCCCAGAACGTCTCGTCGGGCGATCAAGGGCAGGCCGATATACGACTTCAGGTTATGACGGCTAAATAGTTCAGGGTCGGTATTTCGCTCGTCGACACGAGCATTGGAGATGACGATCGCGGTTTGCTGGGTAAAGGCGAGCAGTGGAAGAGCGTCCGCCGACGGGAGTTCCGCGAGCGGCTCTTCGGTTTCGGCAAAGCCTCGATGGGCAATGGGTTCTAGTCGATTCGTCTCCTTGTTGATCCAGCGTACACTGACCGCGCACGAGGGGAACAACGCGCAGATATGATCGAGCAGCGTGCTGAGAACGCTCGAGACATCGAGGGTAGAAGTGATGCCGCGGTTAAGGTCGTAAAGCGCTTCTTGCTGTTGGCGTTGCTTTTGTATTTTCTTTGCCGATTCATCCGCCTCGACCTTGCGTGTTTCCAGAGCATGGGCCAGATTGTCGAAAGCTTTGGCCATTTGGCCTAACTCGCTATTGTCGTAGGCAAGCGCGGTGCGAGCCGTCAAATCGCCTTGCGCCAGCTTGTGGGTGGCGGTGATGACGTCCTTGATGCGCCGTAGAACGAACAGATCAGCGCCAAACCACGCCAAACTGAGAACGATCACCGAGAAAACCCCGAGAACGATCAAATTTTCGATCAGAACGGCTCTGGTTTTAGCGAATGCCAGTGTTGCCGGGAGATCAATAGCCGCGTACGTCGGTTGTCCGCCAACGGAATTTTTCAGAGGACTGACGGCAAACAAGCGGCGAATTCCGTCTGCGCCGGTGAGCTCGATCGTTTCTCCGGCCCCCGCAGCGACGATCTTCGGATCGCTATCTTCAACGAGTATGGATTTTCCGATCCAGTGCAAGCCTTCCGGATAACGCACTAGCACGATGCCGTCGCCGTTCACCAGGCTAAAGGTGGCGCCGGGATATAAATGGCTGTCGACGGTCGCGTGATTTAGCCAGGATAAATCCACGGCTGCTGAAACCACCGCTCGTAACACTCCCGCCGGCTCCATCACCGGATAGCTCACGTCTAAAAGAATCTTTTTGCTGGCTCGATGATAGCGAATATTGCCCACGGAAAAATCGAAAGTTTCGACGCTCTGGCTGTGATGTAGGCCGCTCGAAGTAGCAACCGAGCTGCCGGTCTTTAGGGCGGTGCAAAGCGGTTTCCCGTTTCGATCGGCAACCATCAAGTCGGCGTAACGCGGTTCTAGCAAGCCGGACAAGATCTTTTGACACGCCAACCGATCGTCTCCACGGACCTGCGGTACACGAGCGAGCGTGACGAGGAATTGGTGCGCATTGTCGAGGATCCGATCCTGCTCTGCTGCGATGACTCGCGCGGCCATGAGCGCGTTTATTTTTACCTGGTTGGCCATCAATTCGTGATGTTCCCGAGCGCTATAGAGAATCAATCCGAAGGCCGGAAGGACTGCGGTGAGAATAAGCAGTATCAGTCTCGATCTCACGCTTGAGGTCAGATTGAACATTATCTAAACGAATGCGGAGCAGTTCGTCGGAGAAAATCTAAGAAACTTTAGCGAGGAATCGAGCAAACCCTATGCCAGGAGGACTCGCACACTATATTAGGTAATTACGGAAGTATTTGTGGTGTCTTCAGGCCATACGGGATAACAGAATGCTGCACACGCATGGCCAGCGATGCCGGTTTTTGCAGTTAAAACGAATCGCATTCACATCGATGTCGTGCCACGGCACTGGAGCGCAAGCGGGGCGCTTATGAGACAGGAAGTTGCATAAGAGATCTGATCTGAATGCCGGCGGCTCAAAAAAATCTCAAAGGCGAGGCGCATAAGCGAAATGGAGTGTTGGAGTAATGGAGTATTGGAGGTGGGCTCGAAACCCCATCACTCCATCACTCCAGTACTCCAATCCCGATAAGCGATTGACTGCACCCTTCGGCGATCCTCAGGGCGATCGGCCTACGAGTCTTTTTCAGCAGCCTGCGAGGCTAGAGAACCAGCCCCATCTTTCTCAAGGTTCTTTGAAACCGGGACTCCATTTCGACCCGCTGCGTTGCGTGACATTCGAGACTTCTCACCCGTTTGGTGATGTGGTCTGGTGTTGATTCTACCGCCTCTGCGCTCCCCTGTGGTCCGCGACGGGTTTCTTTCTTGATGTAGAGCGTAATGGCCATGGTGCCGTTTCGTTCATCATAAACAGCCTCGCTGCCCTCTTGTTCATCCTGGCGAACCTTCTGCTTGATCGCTGCGGCGCAGTCCGTCACGGACAGATACTCTCCGACTCGGACCCAACCGGTGCCGGCACCGTCACGCGGCGCCGTGTTCGGCACCGAGACCTCCAGCTTCTCGACGAGTACCCAGGCGGTAGCCAATCGAGGCACGCTCCGAGCGGCGTAAACAAGCATTAAGATCATCGCAGCTGCCGCTAGAGAATATCCCGCCCATTTTTTCGAAAAACGCAGGAGCGCTTTGGGCATCTTGATCGTCTTGCGGCGCGGCTCTGCGGCGCGGCGCGGCCGTGAAGTTTGACGGCGCGCCGTCGCCGCGGCGGCACGAGGTGCCGGCTGCGGTCTTTGAACAAATTTTTGATCATAGCGCTGGCGCCGCTCGCTGTTTCCGAGAACCGCATAGGCTTCATTGATTTGCCGCAACTTCTCGGTAGCTGTAGCCTTCTCGCCGGCGGCGTGAAAGAGGTCAGGATGATAGCGTTTAACCAGGTCTCGGTATGCCGATCTAATTTCATCGGCGCTCGCCGATTGCCCAACACCGAGAACCTGATAAAAGTTCACATCACTCATGAGTGCTTTAGAGTCTGTCCTATTGATGCATACAGATCAACTAATTCTAATCCGACAAACTTGCGCACGTGCGCGAGGCGGTGAGACCGGAAGTCGTGAACACCCGAGCATACAGGTTGTCATAAGGCCGACCCGAACGAAGTATCACCACCGGTGGAGTGCGGGTGGCCAGCAAGGCAGTTCCGTTGCCGCGGCTGTAGGGCGCCGCGTCCGGCGACATCGAGATAATATCGGAATACGCTAAGTCGCAGGTGGTCGGTCGAGATAGCCTGGACAGCCCAGGATCACACCGCTGCCGCACCACACTCCGTCCTCATTTTTTGTTGAAAAACATAGGACCATCCGCTAAGGGCTAACATAAGAGACATTCTAGGGAGACGCCTATGCAAGTCATCGACTCTGACGGCCATTTACACGAGCCTTTCGATCTTTTCGAGCGTTATATGGAGAAAGAGTTTTATTCGTCGCGACCGCGTATCGTCGACCTGCGTGACGAGCCGAGAGATACCGGACGATGGCTGGTCGAAGGGCGGCTCGTGCCTCGTCTCCCGTTTACCAAAGGGGTGGGTGGCGGAGGCTTTCGCTATCAGACGCCGCGCCATGCGCAGATGAAAGCCCGGGATAATTCGCTCGATGACATAGAGGGCCGTTTGCAGGACCTGGATCAAATGGAGGTCGATTTTCAGATTGTCTATCCAACGGCGTTGGTTTGGGTGTTCGATCTCGAAAACAAAGAGTTGGCCGCGGCCGTGTGCCGCGCTTATAACAATTACATTGCCGAGCAATGCGCCAAAGCGCCGAAACGGTTGGGCGGAGTCGCCCTGGTGCCGATTCAGGACCCGCCAGCCGCGGTGACGGAGGCGCGTCGCGCGGTGCAAAAGCTCGGGCTCCACGGCATCGTCATTCCCGGCGTGGTCGGAAACAGGCCGCTTCATGCCAAGGAATTCACTCCGTTCTTCGAGACCATGAGCGAACTCGACGCCCCCGTCGGATTTCACGCCGTGACGGGGATGCACGACACGCCCTGGGCGGACTGCTTCACGGATTTTTTCTCGACGCATGTGACCGCGATGCCGTTTTCCATGATGGTGGCGATGATGTCGATGGTGCAGACGGGACTGCTAAAGACGCTGCCGCGCTTGCGCTGCGCGTTCCTGGAGATCGGCGCGAGCTGGCTGCCCTACTGGAACTGGTGGGTAGGCAAGCACATCGAGCATGTCCTCGAGCCGCGCGCCGGCCGTAATGAGAGCGATTGGGGGCGCCAGCCTTACGAGCTGTCCAGCACCGTCCATGAGCCTGGCGAGGATATTCTCGCCGGCAGAATCTTGAGCGGCTTTGAAGGCGACGAGAACCTGCGCTCGATCATCGATCAGCTCGGCAGCAAAGGCTTCATGTATGCCAGTGACTATCCGCATAGCGACATGGACTGGCACCGCGTCCAGACAATTAAGGCATCCGAGTCTCTGACCAGTGCGGAAAAGGCCGATCTCCTCGGTGACAACGCCCGGCGCTTTTATAACTTGCGCAGCTAAGATGCGTCGACGACGCCGTAGCCAACGGCCGAACTTAAGAACTGCTGAAAGATTCTCGACAAGAAGTGACAGCGGTTGAGATTAGCGCACCGGCCAGCGACGGATCGCTTTAGAAACGGCGCGAACTTTCGCGTCTCCAGGCCGGTTGAGCTCGGGCGCTTCATCGCGCCACGTTTCCCTTAGCCGATAAACTTCCTTGAGGAAATCGAGCCGGCGGATCGCTCTGGTTCTGCAATTACAGCAAGCGAGAACATTGACGGACACTTCGAGACAGGCTCGACACTTTGAATGTGAACAAAAAGGACACTCCATGCCCAGACCAGGCCAAGAGAGTTTTAAATGGTCCACTTTGTTCGTTTCCTCCGGGTGCTGAATCAAATTGCGAGTCGATTGAAATAGCTAGCGCGACTTAATTTGAAATCGCAGTGAGTGTCAAGAGAGTTATAATTTTTTTGCAAAATTTTTTTCGTTCATTCGCTGCGCCAGATGCTTGGGGCATGAGCAAGCGCGAGTTGTTTTTTTGTGTGAGTTCGTTGCGGAGAATTGTCAGGCAAGCTGTGGCTCAGTTGGTCAGCCGGTCGCGCACGCCGCGGCGCGCCCAAAGAAGCAGCAGTACGGACATTCCCAAGGTATAAGCGAAATCCCATACTACCGTCACGGAAAACTCGCCATTGAATGACGCGCGCGCCAAGCGCACGGGGTGCAGCAGCGGTAACGCCTCGGCAACCCACAGCCATGCTCCGGAGAGGCGTTCCTCGAGCGGAAAGAACACATCCGAAAATAAAAATAACGGAGTGAGAAATAGCGTGAAATAGAAACTGAACATGTCGATGTTTGGAATGCGCAATGAGAAAACCATGCCGATCGCGGCAAACAGCAGCCCCGTAAGAGGAATGACAAAAATCACCCACAGCGAGGACGGCCGGGGCGCCAGTCCGAAAATCAGCAACACGATAAAAAAACACCCGCCGTAAACGCCGGCACGAGTCACCGCCCACAGCACCTCGCCGGCGAGCACATCGTCGGGCTCGATCGGAGTCGTCAGCATGGCGTCGTAAGTTTTTTCAAATACCAGCCGAACGTAGATGTTGTAGGTCACCTCGAAGCTTGCCCCGTTCATCGCAGCCACGCATACGAGGCCGGGAGCGAGGAACGCGATATAACTCGTGCCGCCGATCTCTGAAATATAAGCGCCGACTCCGATGCCGATAGAAAGTAGATAGAGAACCGGCTCGAAGAAATTGGGCAGGATATTCCACTTCCAAGTTCTCTTGTACATGACAGCATTGCGTCGCCATACGGCGAGCGCATAAGGAAGCGAAATGCTCACGGATTGACCTCCAAGCCGGTCCCGGTGAGAGAGAGATAAACGTCTTCGAGATTGGTGGACCGGACGATGATCGGGCGACGGTCTCCCTGGTCATGTCGGCGAACACGTTCGATAAGGTCGGTGGCATCATCGAGGTAAACCATCAGCCGTCCACCGATGCGCAAGCGCCGGCCTGCTGCAACGCCATCGAGCAGCGCCGTTTCTTCACTGGGCGTGCAATCAAATTCCACCGCCTCGGGCGCGAGTCGCGTCGTGATGAGCTCCGCCGGCGCCCCCGCCGCAATCACTCTGCCCGCCGATACGATCGCCACCTGATCACAAAGACGTTGCGCCTCGTCCATGTAATGGGTGGTGATGAGCACGGTGGTGCCCGCCGCGCGCAGCTCTCTGATGCGCGACCACAAAGCCAGTCGGACCGCAGGATCGAGCCCGGTGGTGGGTTCGTCGAGGATCAAAAGCTCGGGGCGATTGACCAATGAGAGCGCAACCGCCAGGCGCCGTTGGAACCCGCCGGAAAGCTGCCGCACCGGCACGTCGGCATGGGAGCGCAGCTCGAGAAAGTCGATTAGTTCTTCGACTCGTCGGGAAAGCTCGGGCTCGCGCAGCAAATGATAGCGGCCGAAAACCAGAAGATTCTCTTTCGGAGACAACACCTCAATCAAAACGTTCTGCTGCAAGGTTACACCGAGTCGGGAGCGAACCGCACGCAGATGCCGGCCGATGTCCATGTCGAACACGCGAATCGTGCCGTCGCTGGGCCGGGTGACGCCATAGATCATGCGTAGGGTCGTCGTCTTTCCGGCGCCGTTGGGTCCCAACAGCCCGAAGCAGACGCGCGCCGGAACAACCAGATCCAGATGATCCACCGCGAACCGGTCAGCAAATTTTTTGGAAATCCCTCTCGCCTCGACGACCGGCGGGATGGATGAAATCGACCTGTTCATTCAATCTCTTCGCCAATTCACAACAGCCTGCTGCGTAACGACAATCGCCAGCTCCGTCGAGGTTCCGTCCGAGCGCTGGCTTGACCCGGATCACCGCAGGCAAAATCAAACACCGGGAACAGAAAAATCTGACTTATTCCAACCGCAACCGCAAGATTGTTGGTAGCTGAGAGGCGGGTTTATTACAGAAATCGCGGGTTAATCTTCCCCTGTGCTCGGGAAGTCCCTGCAGA
>JAICHC010000151.1 GCA_025922795.1 Candidatus Binatia bacterium
AGCCGTACCGGCGGGCCGCCGCCGAGGACGGGCAAATCCACAAGCAGTAAATCGGCTGAACGGAGAGTGCCGAGCAGGCGCGGCTCAAGCATATTTGCCGCCGTAGCATCGACGACAATAATTGAATTTCCCAGGCGAAAACGCGCGTCTTGGAGTCGCGCCTGTTTGCCGGCGAAGGCAATCTCGGCGCGCAGATTATCGAGCCTGCGGCCGCCGGTTTTGGGTTTGACCACCGCATCGGCTAGCTTAAGCCAGCCTGTCAAGCTCCAATCTCGGTCGGGAGCGAAGCTCTTCACAAGGGTCACATCAAAATCGACCTTGCCGGCGGGCGCCTCGAACATCGTCGAAGTGAAAAATCGGCCCCACGCCGGCAGCGAGCCGGCTTCATTGTGCAGTTTCAATTGGAGAAGCGGCCCGAGATCGTGATCGATGCTGCCGGAAAAAACCATCTTGTTGCCGCCGAGGACGAGCTCGGAATCATGAAAGCGCAGGCTTTGTTTTGCTCTGGATATTCTCGCGCGAATCGCAGCGGGCGCATCAGGCGGCTTTTGAAACCATCCTTTGTACCGCAAATAGGCAGCGTCGGCGCGCACAAAGGCGCCGAGACGCAGATTGTGCCAAGCCCCTTCGAAACGGCTGTAAACATCGACGTTGCCTTCGCTGATCAACTCGGGTGGCAGAATTCGCGCGAACCCTTTGACACTGCGTAGCCGGGCCAGCGGCAACTGCTCGACCTTCGCAGTTCCCTCGAGCTTAGCATCTTCCCAGGAGCGGCGCTCGGTAAAGTGCACGGAGCCGTCGATGATTGCGTTGTATTCGGACGAGCCGAACAAGGGGACCTTCAAGGTGACGTTCTCGAGGCGTGGATGCTCCGGCGTGCCGCGCACCTGCGCCTGCAACGCCATCGGCCCGGTCACGTCGAGCTCACTGGGAATTTTATCCCTTAACACGGCGATGGCGCGGGCCACCACTGGAACATGGAGAGAATCGAACTGGATGCTCAGATCGACCCCGCGGTGAACCCAACTTTGGTTTTTTTCCGCGGGCGTGAGCCGTCCATCGATGCGCACGTCCTGGCCAAGTCCCTCGGTCAGCGAGGCGGTGATCTGAATCTTGGTGGTTTTATCAATCTCGAACCCTCGGACGCTCATCATGACATCGTCGATGTGCAGCTCCGCCGGTTGTGTGATGGATCGATCAACATAATCGACGCGCCCCTGTCGGATCCGAACTTCATCGATGGCGAAGCTTACGGGGAACTGTTGCCGCTCGGGCGCCGCGGAAGTTCCAGGCGGTCGTAGGCGAGGAAACTTCCGTAACTCAGTTTTTCGGTTGACCAGAGCGGTGAGATTCAACAGTCCGGTTTCGTCGGTAATAATCTGGAAATCCGGTTCATTGAACGTCAAAGACGTGATCACGAGCCGGCGCCGCCACAGCAGATTCCACAAGCTGACGCCGAGCACGAGCTCGCGTGCCCGCACCGCCGGCGTTGCCGCGAAACGCGGGTCGTCGGCGATGCGAAACTCTTTGGCCGCAAAGCCGGGCCGGCCCAGCAAATTGACTTCCAGCCGATCGAATTTGACATCCTGACCGAGAACTTTTTGCAATTCCTGGTTTACCTGATCACGGTGTTTTGTGACCAGCAGATTGAAAGATTCGAGCAGTCCGGCGGTGACGATCACCGCGGCGGCGAGAATGAGCAAGATGATCTTTCGCGGGCTTTTCATTGCGCCAGCTGACTAACAGACTGTTGAAAAGGACTCAGCTCGCTTGATGTTGGGAGTACTGAAGTGGTGGAGTGTTGGAGTCATGGCAAGCCCGAATATGTTTCTTCTAATCCAGCACGCCATTTCGTTACTCCACCATTAAAAAAACTTTGTGAACCGCCGGCAATCAGAGTCTTTCAACACCGAGGAGCTAGAAGGAATCTGTTGAGGTCTTAGGATCAGTTGCCGATCTCGATCGTGGAGTGGGGCCGGTGGCAGTTATTCAGCAGCGGCTTTTGGCAGCGCCGCTCTTGGCGCGCCGTACCGATGCTTGTGACCTCTTACGGAATTCTTTCGACAATGGTCGCAATACCTTGGCCGACGCCGATGCACATGGTCGCCAGACCATAGCGGCTACCGCGCCGGTTCATTTCGTGGATCAACGTCGTCATGATGCGTGCGCCGCTGCAGCCGAGCGGATGTCCGAGGGCGATGGCGCCGCCGTTGACGTTGAGCTTATTCAAGTCGATGCCCAGCTCGCGCGCACAGGCGAGCACTTGGGAGGCGAATGCCTCGTTGATCTCGACCAGATCGATTCGATCGGCCGTTAACCCGGCGCGCTTGAGCGCTTTCTCGGAAGCCGGAATGGGTCCGATGCCCATGTAGTTGGGATGGACTCCGGCGGCGGCGGAAGCGACGATGCGCGCCCGCGGTTTCAATTTCAGTTGCTGGGCTTTTTGCGGCGTTGTAATCAGCAGAGCGGCGGCGCCGTCTGAGAGCGGCGAAGAGTTGCCCGCGGTCACGGTGCCGCCTTTCTTGAACGACGGTTGCAGTCCGGCGAGGATCTCCAAAGAAGTATCGGCACGCGGTCCTTCGTCTTTGTCATGGACCAGCGGGGCTCCCTTACGCTGCGGAATTTCAACCGGAATAATTTCGTCTTTGAGCCGTCCTTCTTTTTGCGCCTGCAGTGCTTTTTGGTGGCTGGCGAGGGCTAGCCTGTCCTGATCCTCCCGACTGATGTGATATTTGTCGGCGACGTTTTCCGCGGTCTCACCGTTGTTAATCAGCGAATAGAGTTCGGCCATACGCTTATTTGGAAAGCGCCACCCCAAGGAGCTGTCATACATTTGCACATCACCGCGTTGAAACGCGTTGGACGGTTTGGCCATCACCCACGGCCCACGCGTCATGCTCTCGACGCCGCCGGCGACGAACAGATCGCCGTGATCGGTCTCGACCGCGCGGCCGGCCTGGTTGATCGCTTCAAGCCCGGAGCCGCACAGGCGGTTCACCGTCGCTCCGGGAATCGTGTACGGCAATCCAGCGAGCAATGATGCGTTGCGCGCGACGTTGCGCGAGTCTTCACCGGCCTGATTGGTGCAGCCGAAATAGACATCTTCAATTTCTTCTTTGTTGATGCCGGTCTTTTCGACCAACTTGGCAATAACATACGCGGCCAGATCGTCGGTGCGAAGATCTTTTAATATGCCGCTATGGCGGCCCATGGGCGTGCGCACGGCTTCGACAATCACGGCTTCTCTCATCGCTTCACCTGTCCTTCGTGATAGGAATAAAATCCTCGGCCGCTAGTTTCGCCGAGGAAGCCTGCAGTGACGAGCTTCTTGAGCAGCGCCGCCGGCCGATAACGGTCGTCGCCGGTCTCGTGCTCTAAACCCTCGAGCACGGCAAGAACCTCTTCCAGCCCGATTTGATCGGCCCAGCGCAACGGTCCCTGGGGATAGTTGACGCCGAGCCGCATGGCGATATCGATTTCCTCGGCACGGGCAACGCCTTCTTCAAGGCTGCGCGCCGCTTCGTTGATGATCAAACTCAAAATCCGCGGAAAGGTAAGCCCGGCCGTGTCTTTGACGCGGACGGTTTCCTTACCAAGCGATTTAAACAATTGCTCGGCTTGTTCCAGGGATGTTTCGGCCGTCTTCAGGCCGGGGGCCAATTCAACCAGCTTGCGATCTTTGAGCGGGAAAAAAGTGGCAAAGCCGACGATCCGTTCCGGTTTTTTGACCCAGGAGGCCAGCTGGGTAGTAGCAAAACGCAAGCACGACGAGATAATCACCGAAGACGGCGGCAAGGCGGCATCGAGCCGCTGGAGCAAGGCGCGTTTGTTCTCTTCATCACCGCTCCCCGTATCAATAACGTAATTGATTGTCTTTGCCGGTTCGGCGGTATCGCTGAGCAGCGTTCCCTCCGCGCCCTTTTCACGGCTGATCGCGAGCAGCTCTTCGGCGAGGCGATTAGTGCCGATGATCGCGAGACTACTTTTTGTCATAAGTATAAAAACCGCGGCCGGTTTTGCGTCCCAGGTTGCCGCCCATCACCATGCGTTGTTGGACCGGGCTCGGGCGAAACCGCGGATCTTCGAAAAATGAGCGGTAGAGCGACTCGGTGGCGGCGAAGTTAATGTCGTTGCCGATCAAGTCCATCAGCTCGAATGGACCCATGCGAAAATTGCCCGCTTCCTTCATGATTCGATCAATGGTTTCGACCGACGCGCCGCCGTCGCCCAGAATGCGCAGTCCCTCGTTATAAAACGGCCGCGCAACCCGGTTGACGATAAATCCCGGCGTGTCCTTGGCGCGCGCCGGAGTTTTGCCCATGCGGCGCATAAGTGCGGTCGCCGTTTCAATCGTCGTTTCGGTGGTCCGATCACCTTGAATCACTTCCACCAGCGCCATCAGCGGCGGCGGATTAAAAAAGTGCAAACCCAAGACGCGCTCCTGATGCTGCGTACCGGCGGCGATGGCGGTGACACTGAAGGAAGAAGTGTTGCTGGCCAAAAGCGTCTCGCGGGCGCAGATCGAGTCGAGTTGTTTGAAAATATCGCGCTTAAGGTCGAGTTTTTCAGGCGCCGCCTCGATGACCAATGCAGCGCCTCGGCAATCTTCCAGCTGGGTCGAGGTGCTGAAGCGGCCGAGGATCTCTTGTTCCTGCTCAGCGCTGAGCTTGCCGCGCTCGCGACTGCCTTTGAGAAAATTGCGTACCCGATCCACGCCTGCGTCGATGAACTCCTGCTGGACATCGTAAACAAGCGTCGCAAACCCGGCTTGAGCGGCGACTTGCGCAATACCTGCGCCCATGGTGCCGGCACCGAGCACGGCGATCTTTTCCACTGGGGTGGCCATTATAATTTCCAGTCTGCTGTCTAGTGTCTCGCGTTTTGAGTCAAAACACGCGACCGCAAACCTCAGACGTTAGACTATTTACCGGTAAACACCGGTGTTCTTTTTTCTAAGAAAGCTTTCACGCCCTCGTCATAGTCGAAACTTCTACCGGCGATCTCCTGCAAGTGCGCTTCGTATTCGAGATCGTTTTCCAGGTTCGCGAAATTGGCATGATTGACGGCGCGTTTAATCAGGCCGACGCCGCGCGGCGCGCGCGCGACCTGCTCCGCAATGGCACGCGCCGAGGAGGCGAATTCCGCTGCAGGGAAAACCCGCGCCACCAATCCAATGCGCTGCGCTTCCTTGGCGTCGACGGTGTCGCCGAGCAGGAGCAACTCCAGAGTTTTGCTGACACCAACAAGTCTGGGGAGGATGAAGCTGCCACCGGAGTCCGGCGCCAAGCCGACGCGAACGAAGGATTGGATGAACTTCGCGTCTTCCGAGGCCACGCGCAGATCGCAAGCCAGCGCGAGATTGCAGCCGGCGCCTGCGGCGACGCCATTGACCGCCGCGATGACGATTTTCTCCATTTGCCGGATTTGCCGGATCATCGGATTGTATTTTTCGCGCAGCGACGCGCCCAGCGATCCTTTTTGCTCGGGTGTCCGTCCTTTCAAATCTTGCCCGGCGCAAAACGCCCGGCCGGCGCCGGTGATCATCAAGCAGCGCACTTGTTTGTCGCGTTCGCCGTCGCGCAGCGCGTCGAGGGTTTCCTGGTTCATCTGCGGCACGAAAGCGTTCAACGATTGCGGCCGATTGAGCGTGATTGTTGCGACGCCTTGATTCTTTTCGTAGAGGATCGTCTCTGGTGCCACAAGTAGGATCCTGCTTTGCTATTTGCCTTTAAACTCGGGTTTGCGCTTTTCGAGAAAGGCCTTCATTCCTTCGACGCGGTCTTGGGAGGCGAATAGCAAATAGAACGATTTGCGCTCGAACTCCAGTCCCTGGTCGAGAGCCGTGTTAGCCGCCTTGAGCACCGCCTCCTTCGCGGCTTTGATCGCGAGCGCGGGTTTGGCGGCGATCTTTCTCGCGATGTTTTTGGCCTCTTCCAAAAACAATTCGACTGGCACCACACGATTGACCAAACCCAATCGCTCCGCGTCCGCAGCGTTGATGATATCGCCGGTCAAGACCATTTCCATGGCACGATGTTTGCCCACAAGATGAGTCAGTCTTTGCGTGCCGCCGCTGCCCGGAATGATGCCGAGATTGACTTCGGGCTGCCCAAAACGCGCGCTTTCCGAAGCGATGATAATGTCGCAGCTCATGGCCAACTCGCAGCCGCCGCCCAAGGCGAAGCCGCTGACCGCAGCGATCACCGGTTTTGAGATGTTGTTAATCTGATCGCGGTAATTGAGCCGTTCCTGAATGCGATCGTCAAAAGGCCCGCGATCGGCCATTTCCTTAATATCGGCGCCCGCGGCAAACACTTTTTCGCCGCCCGTGACGATGATCACGCGGACTTCAAGGTCCCGATCGAGCTCCTGCATGGCCAGGCAAAGGTCTCTCACCAGCGCGTAGGAAAGCGCGTTCAAGGCCTGAGGTCGGTTCAAGGTTATGACCGCGATCGAGCCGTCTTTTTCGACGATAACAGTTTCGTAAGTCATGGCGCTTGAGCTTTAGGAATACACCATGGTCCGGAGTGATTCAAGGAAGTCTCGGTGAATGGAAGCATCCGAATAATCAAGAAAAACACTGATCTTGCGAAGATGCGCTGTCCCCGTAGCCAAAGCGGGGACAAGGTCCTTCGCTAGCGCTCGGGACGAGGGTGCGTCTGGCGGCAAGGAAAATAGGTCCTTCGCTGCGTGCTCAGGACGGGGTGTCCCCAAGCGGCGCACGCTCGTTTGACAGCCCCAAACCTATTTGCAAATATCCTCACTAGCCATGTCCAACCGTGTTGAGCCGGCAACCCGTCATTACGATGAAAAACTCCAGCGGATACTCAAAGCGTCGGCCAAGATCTTCGCCGAAAAAGGCTTTCATCATACTTCGGTGCGCGATATCGCGCGCGCCACCAACATGA
>JAICHC010000152.1 GCA_025922795.1 Candidatus Binatia bacterium
CGAATGTAGGCACCAATTAATAGTTTCCTGGATTTCCGCTAAAAACATGCGGAACCGACGGGCTAGAACTGAAGGGCTTTCGAAGTGGTCGAGACATTGACGGTACGATCAACTTGGAGCCTGCGATGCAGCTTTCAGTAATCTTTCGTGAGTCCCTTGACATAACCGGACGCAAGACAGTAAGGGAGATGTACAAAATTGTTTTGACGGGGGTATTATGGAAATGATCCGTTTCAAAACTTCACTGCGGGTCGGGCGCTGGATTGCCGCCTTCGGACTATCATTGGCGCTTGCCGGTCCGGTGCTCGGCGCCGCCCCATATTATGAGGGCAAATCGATCGAAGTCATCATTCCGTTTCCGGTTGCCGGCGGCACCGACATCTGGATTCGCACGATCGCACCGTATCTCGAAAAGAATATTCCCGGCAATCCCAATTTCACCTTCCGCAATGTCGGTGGTGGCCGAGGCATCCCGGGCATGATGGAGTTTGCTCAGAAGGCCAAACCGGATGGCCTCATACTCCTGGTGAGCTCGGCGACCAATTACTTTCCGGTTCTATTGGGCGACAAGGCGGCCAAGTACGACCTGCGCCAGTGGAAACCGCTGCTGGTCAATCCCGTGGGCGGCGTGATGTATGCTTCGCCGGCCTCGGGAATCAAGCGCGTTGAGGATGTCGCCAAAACCAAGGATTTAATTTACGGCGGCATCAGCGCCATCGGCCTTGATCTAATTCCGCTCATCAGTTTCGAGTTGTTGGAGATGGATGTTAAAGGCGTGCTCGGTTTCAAGGGCAGGGGAGATGCGCGGATCGCGTTCGAGCGCGGCGAAACCAACATCGACTATCAGACCACGCCAGCGTACAACGCCACCGTGGTGCCGTTAATAAAGGAAGGCAAAGCGATACCTCTGATGAGCTTTGGCCAGCTCGACGAAAAGGGCAACATCATCCGGGATCCCGCTGTGCCGGACCTGCCGACGGTTCCGGAAGTCTACGAAAAGCTCAAAGGCAAAAAACCCTCCGGAAAATTCTGGGAGACCTATAAAATTTTCATGCCGTCTGCATTTGCCGTGCAGAAGATTCTATGGGTCAAGGGCGGTGCACCTGAGGAGGTGGCGCGCGTATATTACGCCGCCGCCGATCGGCTCGAGAAAGACAAAGAGTTTCAAACCAAGACAGACAAGATTTTGGGCGGCTATCCTTTGTTGCGCGGCGATCGTCTGGAGAAAACCATCCAACAAGCTTTCCAGATCGACGCGGACACGCAACGCTTCGTCAAGGAGTGGGTAGGAAAGAAATACCGCGTCAAGTTCGACTAGCATTAGCATGGTGATGCCCGCCAGAAGATTGGAGTGCTGGAGTGGTGGAGTAATGGAGTGATGCTATTGAAGCCCAGCACTCCAACACTCCAGTACTCCACCACCCCAATTCCCCCCTCCCATGTGGGATGCCGCTCTAATCGCGCTTGAGAGGTTTGCCGATCCTCTTCATCTGGGCATCCTCATGGCCGGCGTGCTCGCCGGTACGGTCATCGGTATCTTGCCCGGCTTGGGCGGCATCGCCTGTGTAGCCATTCTTCTTCCCTTTATCTACACGCTGGACCTTCACACGGCGATGGTCCTGCTGGTCGGGTCCCTGGCAGTGGTCCACACCTCGGACACGATCACGTCGGTGTTGATCGGTGCTCCCGGTTCGGCCGCTGCGGCCGCGACCGTTCTCGATGGTCATCCGCTGGCCAAGCAGGGTCAGGCCGCCAGAGCGCTGAGCGCCGCGTTTTTGTCGTCGATGATCGGCGGTCTGATTGGCTCGGTTTTTTTAACGCTATCGCTGCCCATCGCGCGGCCCCTCGTGTTATTTTTCGGCTCTCCCGAGTTGTTGATGCTGTGCGTTCTCGGTCTCTCGTTCGCGGGATTTCTCACCGGCGGGGCGCCGCTCAAGGGCGGATTGGCGGCCTGTCTTGGGCTTCTGTTAGGCAGTGTCGGTTCCGCTCCCGCGGATGCCGTGAATCGCTACACCTTCGACCAACTTTATCTGCTCGACGGCATTCCCTTGGTCGGTGTGGCATTAGGTGTCTTTGGCATTGCCGAGATTATCGATCTATTGGCCAAAGGCGGCCGGATCGCTGAGCGGATCAGTTTGGGTCATGGCTGGCTCATGGGTATTAAAGACGTGGCGAAACACTGGGGCATCGTTGTGCGGGGTTCGCTCATCGGCGTCTGGGCGGGAATCCTTCCCGGCATTGGCGCCACCGCAGGATCTTGGATGAGCTATGGTCACGTGGTCGCGATGGCGCGCGATCGCGAAAAATTCGGCAAGGGCGATATTCGCGGCGTCATCGGCCCTGAAAGCGCCAACAATTCCGTCGAAGCCGGTGATTTCATCCCGACGCTGTTGTTCGGCGTACCCGGCGGCGCGCCGGCAGCGATACTGCTAGGAGCGTTGTTTTTTTACGGCATTCAGCCCGGCCCGCGCATGGTGCAGGAAAACCTCGATCTGATTTTCACGATCATCTGGAGTTTCGCCATCGCCAACACAATCGGCGCCGGGTTGTGCTTTTGCTTGAGCCCGGCGCTGGCGCGGCTCACCTGGGTTCCTTTCGCCCTCCTTGCGCCGGCCGTCGTCGTCACGATTTTCTTTGGCGCGTTTCAAAGCACGCAGCACTTTGGCGATATCTACGCCATGCTCGCGTTGGGATTGCTCGGCTGGCTGATGAAGCAATTGGGGTGGCCGCGCGCGCCTTTTCTGGTCGGCTTCGTGCTGACCAAGCCCACTGAACAGTATCTATGGCTCTCGATCAGCCGCTACGACTTCGATTGGTTGTTGCGGCCCGGAGTCATTGCTTTGGGACTCTTGCTGCTTGCCTCGATCATCTGGATCGTTCGAGGACGACGCGGCAATCAAGCTATTCCGAGCGAGGAGTCGAGTGAGGCGGTGCTCTTGGGAAAAACTCCCTCGGTCCTGTTCACATTTGCCGTCTTGGTGGTCACCGCAGCGGCGCTTTATGAGGCGCAAAACTTTCCCCACCTGGGGGCGATCTTTCCGATGGCGGCGACCATTCCTGCCGTTTTGATGGCCGTAGCCCAGCTCGTCATTGAGTTGCGCGCCGATACCCCGGCGCCGCCGCCCGAGACACGCAAGAAAACCAAACTGGCGCTCGGGTATTTTTTCTCGCTGCTTTTTTACCTCTTGCTGATTTTGCTTATCGGCTTCGGCATCGCCACGGCTGTTTTCACTTTCGCTTTTCTCGTCGGCTGCGTGCGCACACGCTGGACTCATGCCGCGATCTACACAGCCGCCACCGTCGGCGTGACGCTGCTCATGAGTTGGCTGCTCAACCTTTACTGGCCCGAAGGCATGCTTCTCGGATGACCCTAGATTTTCACGCGCCGTACGATGTGTTGGTGGTCGGCGGCGGCAATGCGGGACTCTGCGCCGCCATCACGGCAGGTCGCGCCGGGGCTCGCGTAGTTTTGCTCGAAAGCGCGACGAAAGACTTCCGTGCCGGTAACAGCCGCCACACGCGCGACATCCGCTACATGCATAAAGCGGCCACGGAATACGTCACCGGTCCGTATACGGAAGAGGAGTTTTGGCAAGATCTGCGGCAAGTGACCGGAGGCGAGACCAACGAGGTTCTTGCACGTCTGACGATTCGCGGCTCGGAAGAGCTGGGCGAGTGGATGCCCGCCAATGGGGTGCGCTGGCAGAAGCCGCTGCGTGGCACTCTGCACCTCACCCGGACCAATTTATTCATGCTCGGCGGCGGCAAGGCGATGATGAACGCCTACTATGAGACCGCATGCCGGCTGGGAATCGAGATCGCCTACGAGTCGGAAGTCGGTGAATTGATCATCCGCAACGGCGCATTTCAGTCGGCGAGGATACTTCGCAACGGCGCTTCGCAAGAAATTTCCGCCAAAGCGATCGTCGTTTCGGCCGGCGGCTTCGAAGCCAACATTCCCTGGTTGAAGGAGTATTGGGGTGACGCCGCCGACAATTTTATCATCCGCGGCACCAAGCAAAATCAGGGACGCATGTTAAAAGAGCTGCTCAAGCAGGGCGTGAAACCGGTCGGCGATCCGCGCGGCTGTCACGCTGTTGCGCTCGATGCGCGCGCGCCGAAGTTCGACGGCGGCATCGTGACGCGTCTCGACAGCCCGCCGTTTGGGATCGTCGTCAACAAACACGTGAAACGCTTCTACGACGAGGGCGAAGACTTCTGGCCGAAGCGTTACGCGATCTGGGGCAAGCTCATCGCCGATCAACCGGACCAAATCGCTTATTCCATTATCGATGCCAAAGCACTGCCGCATTTCATGCCCTCGGTGTTTCCGCCCCTGGAGGCGCATTCAATCGATGAGCTGGCGATCGCACTCGATCTCGATCCGGCGCGACTTTCAGCCGCCGTGAACGAGTTCAATAAGGCGGTCAGGTCGGGCACATTCGATCCCGGCAATCTCGACGACTGCCGAACCGAGGGGATTGAGCCGCCCAAGAGCCACTGGGCGCTGCGCATCGACACCCCGCCGTTCTACGGCTACCCGCTGCGACCTGGTATCACCTTTACTTATCTTGGCGTCACGGTAAACGAGCGGGCGCAGGTCGTTATGCAAGACGGGCGGCCGGCGACAAACATTTTTGCCGCGGGAGAAATCATGGCCGGGAACATACTTGGAAGAGGTTATCTGGCCGGATTCGGATTAACCATTGGTTCCGTGTTTGGAAGAATCGCCGGGCGGGAGGCGGCGCGCCATGTCGGAACTTGATCTGCTCAAAGACGGCGAGCGCCAGCTGACGATTTGTAACGCTTGCCGCTACTGCGAGGGTTATTGCGCGGTCTTTCCGGCGATGGAGCTGCGCCGGACTTTCTCCAAGGGCGATCTAACTTATCTTGCGAACCTCTGCTTCGATTGCCGCGATTGTTATTATGCTTGCCAGTACGCACCGCCGCACGAATTCGGCGTCAACATTCCCAAGCTCATGGCCGAGCTGCGCACCGAGACGTACCGCCGTTATAGCTGGCCGGGCATCTTCTCCGCGCTGTTTAACCGCAATGGATTGGCCGTGACTTTGATCACCGCGGTGGCGCTGATGATGATCCTATTGCCGGTGTTGGTTTTCATCGGAAGCGACGTCCTTTTGGCGACGCATTTAGGGGAAGGCGCTTTTTATCGCGTGATTCCGTTCACTGCCATGGTGCTGCCGCCGAGTATTATCGTGCTCTACGCACTGGCGGTGCTGTTGGGCGGCGCACGCCGGTTTTGGCGCGAGGCCGGAGGAGGATTCTCGAAGGTTATCGATCTGCGCGCGTTGTGGCGCGCCACTCAAGACGCCTTCGGGCTCGCCTATATGAAGGGCGGCGGCGCCGGCTGCAATTATCCGGACGCGAGCTTCTCGCAGTCGCGGCGTTGGTTCCATCATTTGGTTTTCTACGGCTTCTTGTTTGCGCTTGCCTCGACCAGCATTGCCGCGATTTACCATCACTTTCTCGAGTGGCAGGCACCCTATCCGCTGCTGAGCTGGCCCGTTGTCCTAGGCACGATCGGTGGCATTGCGATGATAATCGGTACCACCGGCATGCTTTATCTCAAATGGCTGAGCGATCGCGATCCCGCGGCGGAGAGCATGTTGAACATGGACGTGGCTTTTTTAGTTTTGCTGTTTCTTACCAGCCTGACCGGACTTCTCCTGCTCGTCTTTCGTGAGACTCCGGCGATGGGAACGCTCCTGGTCGTCCACCTCGGAATGGTCGCCGGTCTGTTCATCACCGCGCCCTACGGCAAGTTTGCCCACGTTGTCTACCGCTATGCCGCGCTGGTGCGCTACGCCGTCGAGCAGCGCCGTATAGCCGGCCAATGACACCGAATCTTCACCGCCGAGGCACGGAGTTCGCAGAGTCCGAATTTGTTTTTAAGATTTGTCTCGGCGTCGCTCGGCGCCTTCGCACTGAGAATTTTCGGAATCATCTTCACGACAGGGACCCAGAGGACGCAGAGTTTCGGAGTACTTCTTGATAAAATTCTTTCTCTGCATACTCCGCGCCTCCTCGGTGAATTCAAAGCGCAATTGCAGTGTCGCTGCGACAATCGAAAATGTCATCTGATTGGTGCACCATGTCGTCATGGACGTAGTTGCGCATGGACTTTGGGGCGGGGTCCCTTTCTATCGCCTGGGCCGCGGGAAGTTTTTTGCCGGGGTTCTGATCGGCATGGCGCCGGATCTCCTCTCCTTCGGAGTTTTTCATGTCATGCACCCGGACTGGTTCACACGGCGACTGGCTGGGGAAATTTCCGGGCCGCCGGCGTTGTCGATACTTCCGACCTATGTTTTCCACTCCTATAACGTCACCCACAGTCTGTTCGTCTGGGCCGTCGTTTTCGGCTTACTCTGGGCGGTGGCGAAGCATCCGCCATGGCTTTTAGGCGCATGGCTGCTGCATATTCTGTGCGATATTCCGACCCACACAGAGAGTTATTTCCCAACGCCTTTCCTTTGGCCATTTCCTACTCCCTTCGTGGACGGTATTGCTTGGTCCACACCTTGGTTCATGATCGCCAATTATGCCGGCATCCTCGTCGTCTATGCCGCGACGTTTTTCTACTTTTACAAGAGAAGGAGTGAGTGAGAACTGCTCCGATTGCCGGAGCGGCCCGGCTAGGCCGGTTAAAAAACCGCGACCCGAGAAGCTTACTCCTCGCGGGCAGAGGTTGCGTGCTTGCGCAGCGATTCTTAACCTGGCTGGCTCAACGCGGGCCGATCCGTAGGTTCACCGTGGCCAAATAGATCTCCCGCAGAAACCACACCAGCGCAAAAAAGAAAGTCGACATTGCCGCGATAAAGAGGAGCGCCACGGAGAGCGAGGCGTCGAATCGCAAAAAGGCGCTCAGGAACAATATTGCAATGA
>JAICHC010000153.1 GCA_025922795.1 Candidatus Binatia bacterium
ACCGGCACCGGTAGATTGAGCTTGGCGCCGACGTACATCATCGCGGCCTTTACAGTCCGGTCCCATTCGATCACTGGATTTTGCCAGGGCATGACGGCTTGGTCGAGATCGCGGTCTTCAAGAAACAGCAGTGTTTTGACCACCAGCGACGGAATGTTTTCGATCTTCTCGAACAAAAATTCCGACTGAGCATAACCAAAAAGCGGTTGGCCGTCGGCGCCGCGAATGTCGAGCCCGGCCGAGGCCTTTTCCGCGTACGGCGGTGCAATGCCTTGCTCGAACAGCGTCAGCATCGTTTCCGACTGTCGCACTTGTTGAGTCACGCGGTATTTTTGCGCCTCCAGCCGCGACTGGAATCGCGGCAGCTTCGAATAACCGCGGCGGTCATCGAATGGCGCAGGGCGGGGATAAGCGATTTGATTGGTGGGACCCTCGCCCAGGCTGAAATGCAAGCGCGTGTTGGTGCTGGTAAAAAACCATGATTGCAGGATCGATGTGCGAAACTCGATGAAAGCGCATAGAAACAGAGACACTAGGGCGGCCAGCCATAAGAGCCAGAGTTTGAGGCGTTGTCGAGTGACGAACCAGAAGAGCCGGGAGACGATCGAGAGGGCCCGGGGGAAATCGGACGAGATGGTTTTTCCGTTCATCGAAGTGGAACGGCAAGAATAACATAACGCCGGAGAAAACCTAAGGAAGAAAAATCAAGCAGCACGACCAGCAAGGGGAAGTCGCACGTTGCCAATGGACCGGAAGACCGAGTGGTTTTGCGCTCTATTGCCCCGCTCCCTAGGGAAGCTTGCTCCTCGGCCCAGACTCTGCGCAGAAGTTGACGCCGGTTGTCAAAGGAATTACTTCATTGTTGATGGATTCACTCAAATAGGAGACGCCAAATGAGGATTCACGATCTGCACGCCTTGGTGGAGCAGCGCCGTAGCATCCGCGGTTATGATGAGGGCCGGGAAATTTCCGGCGAAACCGTCCAGGCGATTCTTGATTGCGCCCGCTGGGCGCCGTCCGGCGGCAACGGGCAGCCTTGGGAATTTGTCGTGGTGCGCGATCCGGCAACGCGTTACAAGATCGCCGACTATTACGGAAAACAAATGGAGCAAAAGCGAGAAATGGATCTGGCCGTGCGCGGCACGGCGAAGATGACCGGGGACGGTTTTCGCCACGCGCCGGTGCATATCGTGATTCTCGGCGACCCGAGAGTGAAGCAATCGTATCCGATCCGCACCCAGCTCGAGAAAGCCGAAGCGCACTTTGTTACCGGCTTGGCCAACGCAACCTTGCTGATCCATCTGGCGGCGGCGGCGCACGGTTTGGCATCGCAGTACGTCAGCGACGCCAATTCGCCGTATATGGAAACCATGCTCAAAGTTCTTCTAAAAATTCCCGAGCCGCTGCGGATTTATCATCTAGTGCCGCTCGGCTACGCCAAGTCGCAGATTGCGGCCCCACCGCGCCGGCCCCTGAAGGAGCTGATTCACTACGAGACCTACGACAACAGCCGCTATCGGGATGACGCCGCGATCGCCCGCTTCGTCCAGACTCTTACTTTACAGGGAGCCTATGGTAGAAGGGGAACCGGTGATTGAAGCAGCTTGGACGGCCGTCCGGCACACAAAACTAAAAGGGGAGAAAGCGCGATGAAGCTAAACGCACTGGCAATGTTCCTAATGACGATCCTGATGGGATTTTACATCTCACCGGCGCAAGCCGCTACAGCCGAGGAAATCCTCGCCGCGATCAACAAGTTGCCGGCCAACGAAAGGCAGCGCCGGCTCGAGGACGGTGCCAAAAAGGAACGAAACCTGGTCGTTTATTCCAATCAGGGGTTGGAGACGATCCAGGAATATTCTCATGCGTTCCAAAAAAAATATTCATTCGTCAAGGTCAACGCTTCGCGTCTCCAGGGGGCAAAGGGCTTGGACCGGATTCTCTTGGAACATCGCGTCGGCAAACTGCCGGCGGATGTCGTGGGGGTGGACTTCGACAATATCGGCGAGCTGATGAAAAGCGGCATGCACGCGCGTTATGACTCGCCGCAAAAAAAATACTATCCGAATCAGTTCTGGGACAAGGACGGGCGTTGGTATACCGCTGACTACACGCTTGTGGTGATCGCCTACAATACCAATCTCGTGAAGCCCGCGGAAGCGCCCAAGGGTTATCAGGATTTGCTTGAACCCAAATGGAAAAACGACATCATCATTGACAATGAGCCCGAGCAGGCGGTCTTTGCCTGGCTCAGTGAGTGGGGCGAAGAGAAGACAGCGCAGTACATGAAAGCGTTGATGCGGAACGGCGCCGTCGCTCGGCGCGGCCACACGCTGCAAGTGCAGTTGCTTTGCAGCGGTGAGGGCAAGATCGCGGTAGAGGTCTATCCGCCGCGGGTGTTGCAAATGAAATATGAAAAGAAATGTCCTATCGCCATGGTTTTCCCCAATCCGACACCCGGATCGCTGGGCAGCCATACGGGTATCGCCAAGAGCGCCAAAAACCCGCACGCTGCCGCCCTTTACATCGATTTCATGCTAAGCGAAGACGGCGTCGCCGCTTTGGTCCGGAGTGGCGGCACGATTTCGGCTCGCAAAGGCGCCAAGGCCGGCTGGCAGGAAATCATTAACGCGGTCGAGAGCAAGAAAATCCGCACCGTGCTCATCGGCCATGAAAAAATGGCAGAGGTCAAAGAGAAAGGCTACAAGCTGATCGAAGACATCATCGTCCGCAAGCAGCTCAAATAGTCATTCAAGGGTCAACGTTCAAAGTTCAGGGTTTAAGCTCGGAACCTCTCATTTCCGGAGACTTAACGTTGAACCTTGAACTTTAAACCGATGCCCCCAACGCCGTCGTCACATTTGTTGTATCGAATAGCGCGCACCAACCGCGCGAGCAATTAGGCTGATGAGGACAAGGATGACGATCATCACGATGCCGAGAGCGCAAAGCGCCGGGTACTGCCCGCCATCCCACATCTCAAACAAAACGATGGAAATTACCTCGGTGCCGCTCCGGTAGAGCATAATCGACGTGGAAAGCTCTCTAAAAGAGTGGGTAATCACGTAAATCCACCCCGCGACGAAGCCCGGTGCGAGCAACGGTAGAACCACCCTTTTGAAAGTATGAGACCAGGCCGCGCCACTTGTTTCCGAAGCTTCTTCGAGTTCTTTTTTGATCTGTAGCATGGATGACGAACACGCCCGCATGCCGTAGGGCAAATATTTGGTGACATAGGCGATCAAAAGTATCCACAATGTCCCATAGACCGGCACAGGTATGACTAAATACAGCCACAGGATGGCAATGCCCAGAACCAGACCCGGCATCGCGATCGGACTGAAGGCAAGAAAGTCCAGGGCGCCCTTGCCGCGCCATTTCGTGCGCACGACGATCCAAGCGATGACCGCTGTAAGCAGCATTGTCAAGGACGAGCTTCCCAGACCCAGCAAGAAGCTGTTCCACATGGCGCGATGGACCAGCGGCAGATTCCAGAGATTCTGGTAATTCTCCAATGTCAGACTGGCGAAGGCGGTTGGCGAGGGTGCCATGTAAAACGGCAGAAAGGACGACCAGACCACAACCAGCACCGGCAGGATAAAAAGAATAAAGCACAGCAGCAAGTTGAAAGCGGCGAAAGGAATGCGCCAGCGGCCGAGGTCAAAAGCACTGGGGCGAAATCCCTTACCGGTAATCGTGGCATACTGTTCCGAAGCCGCCGTCCATTTTAGATACAGCAAAACTCCCACGGTCGTGATGGCCAGGTAGACGACGGCAAAAGTACTGGCGAGACCGAAATCCGTGGGCACGGTCCTGGTGGCGAGGTAAACTTCAGTCGCGAACACGAGAATTCCCGCAGGCATGCCGATCAACGCCGGCACTTCGAAGTTCTCTATCGCGCGCACAAAACTGATCATCCAAACCGCCAAAATCCCAGGCAGCAACACGCGTAAAGTGATACGCATCGTCGTGCTGAATATGCCTGAGCCGGCGACCATGGCCGCTTCTTCCAGCGAGGGATCCATCGAGCGTAACGCCGCCGCGAGCAGCAAAAAGGCCAGCGGAATCTGATCCGTCCCCTGCACCCAGATCATCCCCGGCATATTATTGATCTCGATGGGTTCGCTGAGTCCAAGATACTGCATACCGATGATATTGATGATGCCCGAACGGCGGCCGAACAAAATAATCCAGCCGACGGTGGACAAAATGCCGGGCACGATCATCGGGACCAGAATGCAGGTGTAAACTGCGCCGCGCCAGGGCAGGTTGGTGCGCTCGGTCATCCACGCGAGATACAGGCCGCCAGCGAAGGCCAGTAGACTCGAACCGGTGCTGAAGACCAACGAGTTCAGCAGGGCCGGGGCCAGACGCCAGTTGACAAACAACTTGAGGTAATTCTCGTACGTCAGCGCACCGGCAACGCCGGGCGGACCGCTCTTCACGCTCCCGTAGACCAGCATGACGAGCGGAATGACCGTGAGATAGGCGAGCAGCCCGCCAGCGAGAATCAGGAGCGTCGATTGTCCACCTAAGCGGATCCGCCGAAGTGATTCGATCATCAATTAGCGCTTATCACGCCTGCGCGGATGGTCGCAATAAAGTTAAAAGCCCGGCAAATATGCTAGATAGGATTTGTCTGGCGCAGCCAGCGGTAATATAAGCGGTAATATAAAAGGAGCGGCTAGCAAAAAAAGGAGAAGATGGATGAGCCTGATCGATCTTACTGTGATGTACGGACATCTCGAAGGCGCCGGCAGCGGTTTCGCGCGCGACCCGAGCGGCTACCTGTCGATCGCGAGCGGAATCTTTCACAAGCATGGTCTGAATGTTTCCTGGCAGCACGTGCAGGGCACCGAGCAACGCTATCACCGCCTGGAAGATGGATCGGCGCAGATCTCGCTATTGGTCGGCCGGGCTTCGTTGCAACATTTTCTAACGTCAAAAACGACGCGCATCCTCGGATGCGTGATGAATAGCTGCCCGTACTATCTGGTCGCGTCGCCCGCAATTGCAACGCCAAAGGATCTCAAGGGGAAAGTGATGGCTTGCCGCGAAGGCCCGTCGCGCAACACGCCGATCGCCGAAGCGTTCTACGACATGGCGCGGCTCCGAGTCGGCGGCGATCTGACACTGCAATTATCCAGCTGCGACCACGACGCGTTCGATTTACTGATCGTCGGCAAAGCGCAGGCGGCGCTGCTGCCGCGCCCGTTTGCTTTCCTCGCAGAAGAGAACGGTTTCAAGCGCATCCCTGACTGGCCGGAGATCGTGGACGATCCGCTGCCGATCACGATTGAAACCACCGGTAAGCTGGCGCGTGAAAGGGTAAACGATTTCGCGACCTTTATCGCGGCGCACCGGGAGGGGATTGGTTATTTCAAAGCGAATCGAGCAGAGGCGATCGGCGTATTGGAAAAGCAATTCGGCCACTCGCGCGCAATGGCGGAAAAAATTTTCAGCGACTATGTGATTTGTATGGACGAGACATTAAAAGTGGACTTCAAGCAGTTTGAAAAGCTTCTGTCTCAGGTTGCGCCGCAAGGTGCCGTCGATGCCCGGCGGCTGGCCTCCGAGTGGATCGTGCCGGGTGCGCTGAAAGAATGATTCTCAAGATTCGAGTAGCTCTTCCGCAGCCCAGGGAGATTTTGCTATAGCTGGCTAAGGCGAAGTAGACACAGGAGGTTAATATGGCTGGAATAATCGACGCGGACACACACATTGCGGAAGGCGAAGCGATGTGGGCCATGATGGACAAGGAGATGTATCACCGGCGGCCGGTGTTGCTCAAAGGGCCGGAAGACACACTTTATGGTCCCCGTAATGCGTTTTGGCTGATCGACGGTAACATTTTTCCCAAGCCCAATGGCAGGGGCAGTTTTCGTTTGATTACTCCGTCGGCCTCAAAACTGGAATCTTCCCGCGGCGACATTCACTTGGCTTATCGCGAGATGACCGATATTCCCGGCCGGCTCAAAGACATGGACAAGCTCGGCGTGGAGAAGCAGGTGGTATTTCCGACCCTGTTTCTCATTTACATCACGGACGACGTCGTCTTGGACGTGGCGATGGCGCGAGCTTACAACCGATTTCTCGCCCAGGCCTGCGCGAAATCCGGTGGCCGTATGAAGTGGGTTGTCGTGCCGCCGCTTCATTCCGTCGAAGAATCGGTGCGAGAGATCAAGTGGGGCAAAGATAACGGCGCGGTGGGAGTTTTCTTTCGCGGGATCGAAGGGCAAAGGACTCTGGATAACCCTTATTTCAGTCCGATTTATCAGGTGGCGAGCGATACGGATCTGCCGATTTTAATCCACACCGGCGCGGGCTGTCCGCTGTTTTTGCACCTCTTCGACGTAGAGCGAAATCACACGTTCGGTCACAGCCGAGTGCAGCCGCTGTTCGCCTTCCGCGATTTGATTCACAACAAGATTCCCGAGCAATTTCCGCGGCTGAAATTCGGCTTCATTGAAGCTTCAGCCGGTTGGGTTCCGTTCATGATGCATATTCTGAAAAGACTATTCCGCGACAAATGGAAATTTTCTTCAGACAAAGACATGTTCCGCGAGTACCGCATTTTTGTCGCTTGCGAAGCCGACGAGGACGTGAGCTACATCGCTCAATACACCGGCGACGATCACCTCCTGATTGGCTCGGACTATGGCCATCAAGATCCGTCCGAGGAGCGCCAGCTCGTCGCTGCGATGCGCGCGCGCGAAGATATCCCGCGCGCACTCACCGATAAGATCTTTTTCGATAATCCGAAGCTGCTTTATCCGTTGAATTAAAGCAGCTGCGAGCTTCCGTCTTTTTTTTCAAACCTTTTCGTAACGATGAGGGAGAGGGTGGGCCAGGGTGGAGCATAAATTCGGAGTATTCTAATGGAAAAGTCACCGGATGTAA